>DASSPC010000324.1:0-4833 GCA_035699865.1 Oryzihumus sp.
GCTCGTGGTTCTTCGACGGCCCGCCCTCGACGAGGTAGGACGCCAGGGTGAACGGCGCCCCGGCGAAGCCGATCAGCGGGGTGTCGCCGAGCTCGGCGACCAGCAGGCGCACCGCCTCGGTGATGTAGGGGACGTGCTCGGAGGTCAGCTCGGGCAGCCGGTCCAGGTCGGCGCGGGTGCGCACCGGCTTGGCCACGACCGGGCCCACCCCGGCGACGATGTCGAGGTCGACGCCTACGGCCGCCAGCGGCACGACGATGTCGCTGAAGAAGATCGCGGCGTCCACCTTGTGGCGCCGCACCGGCTGCAGCGTGATCTCGGTGACCAGGTCGGGCCGGCGGCAGGACTCCAGCATGCCCACGCCCTCGCGCACGGCGCGGTACTCCGGCAGCGACCGGCCGGCCTGGCGCATGAACCACACCGGGGTGTGCGGCACCGACTGCCGGCGGGCGGCGCGGACCAGGGGGCTGTCGTGCAGGGGCGTGGGGACGTCAGTCACCCGTGAATCCTCCCATGCAGCAGCAGCCCCTCCGTCACGTCGCGCCGGCTCCCCACCGCTCGCGCGGGCGCCGCTCCCGGCACCACCCGGACCGGCACCGCCTGGCCCCGCACCGCTCAAACCGGCACAGCTCAGACCGGCACGGTCATCCCGACGACGCCGAGCACGGTCAGGGCGACCCCGGCCAGCTGCACCCGGCGCAGCCGCTCGTGCAGCAGGTACCGCGCCCAGACCACGGTGACGACGGGGTAGAGCGAGCCGAGCACGCTGGCGACGCTGACCAGCCCGCGCGAGGAGGCGAAGGCGAACAGGCCGTTGGCGGTGACGTCACCCAGGCCGATGGCCGCCAGGGCCGGCACGTCGCGCCGCCGGGTGCCGGCCACGGTGCGCAGTGCCAGGGCTGCGGTCCCGAACAGCAGCACGCTGACCAGGCGCATCCCCCACAGGGTGTCCAGCAGCGAGACCCGCGCGCCACGGTCGAGGCAGTACAGCGCGAGGCCGAAGCCGACCGCCGCGACGCACGCCAGCACCACCGGACGTGGGGGCACCGCGCCGCTGAGCTCGGGGCCGGAGGCCAGCGCGGCGCCGAGCACCGCCACGGCCATGCCGGCCCACGCGAGCGCCGGCGGCTGCTCCCCGCCCAGCAGGCCGAGCACGACCGGTACGACAGCGCCAAGGGACGAGATCGGGGCGACGACGCCCATGGTCCCCGAGCCCAGCGCGGCGTAGAAGCTGACCAGCCCGAGGGTTCCCGAGAGCCCGGCGGCCAGCGCCCACCCGGGCCAGCCGTGGAAGGACAGGTCGGGCAGCCGCACCAGCACGAGCCCGCTGAGCGCGACGAACGCGCACGCCTGGGAGACCCCCACGACAGCCGGCGCGGCCAGGTTGCGTGAGCGCAGCCCGGCGAAGAAGTCGGACGTGCCCCACACCGCACTCGAGGCCAGGGCCAACAACGCCAGCATCGCCGCACCGTATCCCGGCGCGCCGCGGGTCACGTCGGCCCCTGGTCGGCTTACAGTCATGGTGTGGGTGGTCGAGGTCTCCCCGGTGACAGCCCGGTCGAGTTCACACGCGCGCTCCAGGAGCTGCGCGACGCGCGGATGCGCCCGGAGGTGCGTCTCACCGAGGTGCCCGCACCCCAGCGGATCGCCCCGTATGCCGTGGCCCTCACCGCCGAGGTCGTGTCCCTGCGTGCCGACGAGGAGCTGGCCTCCGGCCGGTTCGTGCTGCTGCACGACCCGTCGGAGCCGGAGCCGTGGGGCGGGGCCTGGCGGGCGGTGACCTTCGCCCGGGCCGAGCTCGAGGCCGAGCTGGCCAACGACCCGATGCTGGGGGCCGTGGGCTGGTCCTGGCTGGTCGACGCCCTCGCCGGGCGCGGGGCCCACCACACCGCCGAGGCCGGGACCGTGACCCGCGTCGTGTCCGAGAGCTTCGCCGGTCTCGCCGACCGTCGGGCGAGCGTCGAGATGGAGGTGCGCGCCTCCTGGACGCCGACGGACGACGCCCTCGGCACCCACCTGCAGGCATGGGCCGACCTGCTGTGCACCGTCGCCGGGCTGCCGCCGCTGCCCGACGGTGTCGTGGCGCTGCCTGCGCAGCGCCGATGACCCCATCGCCTAGGTTGGGGACGTGAACACCGGATCCACCGAGCCCGCCGAGGACGTCACCGACGACGTCGCCGCACCCGTCCTGACGCCTCTGGAGCAGCCCGCCGACGGCGTGCCCGACGTGGTCGTCGACGAGCGCCGGCTGGTCGAGGCGGCGCAGGCCCTCGCGGGTGGCACCGGTCCGCTGGCGATCGACGCCGAACGCGCCTCGGGCTACCGCTACGGCCAGCGGGCCTACCTCGTCCAGCTGCGCCGGCAGGGCTCGGGCACGTGGCTGGTCGACCCGATCGCCTGCCCCGACCTGTCACCCGTCGCCGAGGCGATCGCCGACGTCGAGTGGGTGCTGCACGCCGCCACCCAGGACCTGCCCTGCCTGGCCGAGGTGGGTCTGCGCCCGACCCGGCTGTTCGACACCGAGCTGGGTGCGCGGCTCGTCGGCCTGCCCAGGGTGGGGCTTGCCGCAGTCGTGGAGCACTACCTCGGGCTGAGCCTGGCCAAGGAGCACTCCGCGGTCGACTGGTCCACCCGCCCGCTGCCGGAGCCGTGGCTGCTCTATGCCGCCCTCGACGTCGAGGTGCTCGTGGAGGTCCGCGACCACGTCGCCGCCGACCTGAACGCCCAGGGCAAGACCGGCTGGGCGATGGAGGAGTTCGACGCCCTCACCCGCTTCACCGGCCCCGCGCCGCGGGTTGACCCGTGGCGCCGCACCTCGGGCATGCACAAGGTCCGCAACCGCCGTACCGCCGCGATCGTGCGCGAGCTGTGGCAGGAGCGCGACGCCATGGCCGTCCAGCGCGACGTCTCCCCCGGCCGCGTCCTGCCCGACGCGGCGCTGATCGAGGTCGCGCTGAGCGCCCCGGCCACGGCCGAGGAGCTGCCCAACGGCCACCCCGGCCGGCTGGCCCGTCGCAACGCCCGCACCTGGCTGGGCGCGGTCGCCAAGGCCAAGCGGATCCCCGAGCACGACCTGCCGTTGCTGACCCTCAAGGCCGAGGGCCCTCCGCCGGCGCGGTCCTGGGCCGACCGTGACCCGGTCGCGGCCGCCCGTCTGGCCGACGCCCGGACGGCGATGGCCGAGTTCGCCCACGAGCACTCCGTGCCGGTGGAGAACGTCCTGTCCCCCGACTCCCTGCGCCGAGTGCTGTGGACCCCGCCGGAGCCGGCGACCGAGGCCTCGCTGCGCGAGGCGCTGACGACGCTGGGCGCCCGGCAGTGGCAGTGCGACATCGCCGTGCCGATCATCGAGGCGGCCATCGCCGCACACCCCGGGGACGACGACGCCACGGCGTGACGGCTCTCACCGGCAGGACCGGTGTCAACGGTTGTTACCCGCGAGTAGCATCGGCGGTGACCGGGGGACACACCCCCGGGTTGACCAGACCCCGCTCCCAGGGAGGCACCTGTGCCCCGCACACTGCGTGAGGTCGTCTTCGTCGATGGCGTCCGTACGCCGTTCGGCAAGGCCGGCGAGAAGGGCATCTACGCCCAGACCCGCGCCGACGACCTCGTCATCCATTGCATCCGCGAGCTCCTGCGCCGCAACCCCGACCTCCCGCCGGAGCGCGTGGAGGAGGTGGCCATCGCCGCCACCACGCAGATCGGTGACCAGGGCCTGACCATCGGGCGCGTGGCCGCCCTCCTGTCCGGCCTGCCGAAGACCACCCCGGGCTACTCGGTGGACCGCATGTGCGCCGGCGCCATGACCGCGGTGACCAACACCGCCTCCAGCATCGCCTTCGGCTCCTATGAGGTCGCCATCGCCGGCGGCGTCGAGCACATGGGCCGCCACCCGATGGGTGAGGGTGTCGACCCCAACCCGCGCATCGTCGCCGAGAAGCTCGTCGACCCCTCCGCGCTGGTCATGGGCTCCACCGCCGAGAACCTGCACGACCGCTTCCCGCAGCTGACCAAGGAGCGCTCCGACACCTTCGCCGTCGGCAGCCAGAACAAGCTCGAGAAGGCCTACGCCAACAACAAGATCCAGCCCGACCTGGTCCCCGTCGCCACCCGCCACGAGGAGCTCGGCTGGGGCCTGGCCACGGTCGACGAGCCGCCGCGCCCTGGCACCACGATCGACAACCTCACCGGCCTGAAGACCCCGTTCCGCCCGCACGGCCGGGTCACCGCGGGCAACAGCGCCGGCCTCAACGACGGCGCCACCGCGTGCATCCTCGCCTCCGAGGAGGCCGCCCGCGAGCTCGGCCTGCCGGTGCGGATGCGCCTGGTCGGCTACTCCTTCGTGGGCGTCGAGCCCGAGGTCATGGGCATCGGCCCGGTCCCGGCGACGGAGAAGGCCCTCAAGCAGGCCGGCCTGACCATCGAGGACATCGGCCTGTTCGAGCTCAACGAGGCGTTCGCGGTGCAGGTGCTCGCGTTCCTCGAGCACTTCGGCATCGCCGACGACGACCCGCGCGTCAACGAGTACGGCGGCGCCATCGCCACCGGTCACCCGCTCGCCAGCTCCGGCGTGCGCCTGATGACCCAGCTCGCCCGCCAGTTCGAGGAGCACCCCGAGGTCCGCTACGGCCTCACCGCGATGTGCATCGGCATCGGCATGGGCGGCGCGGTCATCTGGGAGAACCCGCACCACGCCGACTACGGCAAGGAGGACGCAGCCTGATGACTGCCACCGACATCGACTTCTCCGCGGTCTTCCCCGACGAGGTCATCACCCACACGCGGGTCCGCGACATCGACCTGCCGGGCGGCGCGGGCACCTTCGCCCTC
>DASSPC010000325.1:0-6113 GCA_035699865.1 Oryzihumus sp.
GGGCACACGCTCCCCGCCCGGGGTGCCGCCGTCTCGGTCGACGGCCGCGACATCGGCTTCGTCACGTCGGTGGCCCGCCACTTCGAGGACGGCCCGATCGCCCTGGCGCTGGTCAAGCGCAACGTGCCGGTCGACGCGACGCTGACGGTTGACGGCCTCGCCGCTGCGCAGGAGGTCATCGTCACCCCCTGACCGCCCGCTCTCAGGTGAGCGAGCGGTCCTTGTCGCGGCTGTCGCGGGGCTCCCGGCTGCCGCTGCGCAGGTCGAGCTGGCGCTCGGGGTCGCTGATCGAGGCGTAGCCGTCGCGGTAGTAGCTGTAGGCGTCGGCGCCCTTGGTCGGCACCTTGTTGAGCACCATGCCGAGCACCCGGCCGTTGACCGCCTCGATGCTGGCGATCGAGCGGGACAGCTGCTCGCGGGTGGTGGAACCGGTGCCGACGACGACGACCGTGCCGCCGGTGACGGTGGACAGCACGGCGGCGTCGGTGACCGGCAGCAGCGGCGGGGCGTCGATGATGACGTAGTCGAACTTCGCCTCGAGCTGGCGCACCACCTCCAGCATCGCGGTGGAGCCGAGCAGCTCGCTGGGGTTGGGCGGGATCGGCCCGCAGCCAAGCACCCACACCTCGGTGTTGGCGAAGCGCTGGAGCACGTCGCCGAGGTCGGCCTGGCCGATGAGCACGTTGGTCAGGCCGACCGAGCCCTCCATGCCCATGTAGTCGAGCATCCGGGGGCGGCGCAGGTCGCCCTCGACGACGCAGACGCGGGAGCCGGCCGCGGCCAGCGTGATCGCCAGGTTGGCCGTGGTCGTGGTCTTGCCCTCACCGGGCAGGGACGAGGTGAACACGATCGAGCGCGGCTGGTTGGCGGCGTCGACGAACTGCAGGTTGGTGCGCAGCGCCCGGAACGCCTCCGCGCGGGGGCTGTGCGGGTCGGCCTGCACGATGAGCGGCCGCTTCGCCGCGTCGTTGTCGAAGGCGATGCCGCCGATGACGGTCGCGCCGGTCACCTGGGCGACGTCCTCGTCGTTCTTGATCGAGGTGTCCAGCAGGTCGCGCAGCAGCGCCAGGCCGAGGCCCACGAGCAGGCCGAGCACGACGCCGAGGCCGATGTTGCGCACCGGCTTCGGGCTGACCGGGGCGGTCGGCACGGTCGGGACGCGCATCACCGAGACCTTGACCGGGCTGCCGTCGGCACCCTGGCCGTTGCTCGCCTCGATGCTGCGCACGGTCTTGGGGAACTGCTTGCCGAGGGCGTCGGCGATGCGGGCGGCCCGCTCGGGGTCGGTGTCGTCGACGGCGACCTCGATCAGCACGGTGTCCAGCGGCACCGTGGCGGTGATGTTCTTGGCCAGGGAGTCGGCGTCGGTCTTGAGCCCGAGCTGCCGGATCACCTGGTCGAGCACGACCGGGGAGGTGATGACGTCGGCGTAGGACTTGACCCGCTGCTGCGTGAAGCTGCTGCCCTGGAGCAGCTGGGTGGTGTCCGAGCCGCCGGAGGTGGACACGAACAGCTGCGTCTGGGCCTCGTAGACCCGGGGGCTCATCGTGGTGACCGCGGCCGCCCCGGCGATGACGAGCAGCGTGGCCGCAGCGATGATCCGCCACCGCTTCCGGATGACGCGGATGTAGTCGTGCAGCTCCACGGGTGTCTTCCCCTCGCCGGTGTTGGCAAAACACGGTCTTGCGCGGCACCGCCACTGACGCTACAGCGGCCGCGCAATCCTGACATATCGACGAGGCCCGGACGGGGTGTTCGGGCGGCGTGGCTGCGGCACTTTGCCGAGCCCTGACCGGTGGTTGGATGTGCCCATGGTTGGGACCCTCATCACCGTCGCGCCCACGGGCGCCGAGACGGCCAAAGCCGACTGCCCGCAGCTGCCGACGACCCTCGAGGAGCTCGTCGAGACCGCCATCGCCTGCGAGGCCGCGGGTGCGAGCCTGATCCACCTGCACATCCGCGACGCCGACCACCAGCCGACGCTGGACCACGGGCTGCTCAAGGCCTCGGTCGAGGCGCTGCGCGAGCAGACCTCGCTGGTCATCCAGCTCTCCACCGGCGGCAGCGTGCACGACCCGCTCGAGCAGCGCCTGACCGTGCTCGACGCCGAGCCCGACTCGTGCAGCCTGACCTGCGGCACGACGAATTTCGGCGACGACGTCTTCCTCAACCCGTGGGGCTTCATGAACCAGCTCTACGTCCAGGCCCAGGAGCGCGAGGTCGTCCCCGAGTTCGAGCTGTTCGACCTCGGCCACGTGGCGGCGCTGCGCCGGCTCATCGACACCCACGGCCTGCCCTACGGCGGCAAGGTCCACGTCGACTTCGTCACCGGCGTCCCCGGCGGTATGCCGGGCACCACCGCCGCGCTCATGGCCGGCGTCGCCGCCCTCCCGGAGGAGGTCACCTCGTGGTCGGCCACCGGCATCGGGCGCACGCACCTGCCGATCGCGGCGGCCGCGCTGAGCGCCGGTGGGCACCTGCGGGTCGGCATGGAGGACAACCTCGTCTACGCCAAGGGCCAGCCGGTCCAGCACAACCGCGAGCTGGTGGCCCGGGCCGCCGAGCTGGCGACCGTGATGCAGCGCCCGCCGCTGAGCACCGACCAGACCCGCGAGCTGCTCGGCATCAAGGAGCGCCGCCCCCGCTGAGGCGACCTGTCAGGCGTGCGGTGAGCACCCGGCATACCCCCATCACCCCGACTTGGTGCCCGTAGCGCCGCGAACCGTGCCCGAAACGGCGCGAAAACGCGGCGTAACGGGCACCAAGTCCGTTGAAGGGAGCCTGCGCAACGGGATGGTTCGGCGGCGGAAATGCTGACGGCACAACGGGTTCACCCAGAAGTTACTTGTGAGTAGGCTCACGCTAACTCCGGGTTGCACACTGCTAACTCCAGCAAGCACTATGGAGTCATGTCCAAGCTCCCCGCCGTGCAGCTGCCCGACCTGGGCGGCTACCTGCGCGAGCAGCGCCAGTCGGCCCAGCTGAGCCTGCGCCAGCTCGCGGATGTGGCGGGGATCAGCAACCCCTACCTCTCGCAGATCGAGCGGGGGCTGAAGAAGCCCAGCGCCGAGATCCTGCAGAGCCTGGCCAAGGCGCTGCGGATCTCCGCCGAGTCGCTCTACGTCCGCGCCGGGATCCTCGACGGCGAGGTCGCCGACCACGACCGGCCGACGCCGGACGTGCGCCTGGCGATCCAGGCCGACCCCGGCCTCACCGACCGGCAGCGGCGGGTCCTGCTCGACGTCTACGAGTCCTTCGTCGGGGAGCCCGCGCCCCCGGCCTCCAGCGCCGCGAAGCGCGCACCCAAGACCACGAACCCGTCCACGAAGTAAGGGAGCACCTCATGGCACTCGTTGCCGACCTCCGCAAGACCGTCACCGACACCACCCCCGTCTACGCCGTCGTCGGCGCCACCGACCTCGCGGTCGAGAAGGTCCGCGAGGCCCGCACCCGGGCCGCGGCCCTGCGCGCCGAGCTCGGCGAGTTCGACGTCACCGCCGTCCAGGGCAAGGCCGTCGAGACCGCCCAGCACGTGCCGGCGCTCGCCCTCAACCGCACGCTCGAGATCGCCGGCAGGGCGCAGGAGTCCTACGACACCCTCGCCGAGCGCGGCCAGAAGCTCGTCACCCGCATCCGCGGCCAGAAGGCCACCCAGGACCTGCTGGCCCAGGCCGGCAACACCCTGGCCCTCGGCAAGGGCGCGGTCACCACGATCCGCAACGCCGCCACCGACACCGAGCGCGCCGTCAAGGCCACGCTGACCACCGGTCGCCGCGAGGCGGGCGAGGCCGCCGAGACCGTGAAGACCTCGGCCAAGACCTCCGCCAAGGCCACCGGCACCACCACCAAGACCGCGGCGAAGAAGGCGACCAAGGCCACCAAGCCGGCCGCCAAGCGCGCCTCCACCACCGCCACCAAGCGCGCCGCCACCGCCAAGTCGGCCACCAAGGCCGCCGCGACCAGCGCCGCCAAGACGGCCGAGGCCGCCGAGAAGGCCGTCGAGGCCGCCGCCGAGAAGGTCGGCGACTGACCTCACGCCGCACCCTCAGCACCACCGCCGCGGTCGGCGTCCCTACCCGGGGGCGCCGGCCGCGGCCGCTGTGTGCCGGTCGATACAGTCGCGGGCGTGACCTCCCCCGCGCAGCCCGCCGTCCCCCTCGACGCCGCTCCGGTCGTGGCGCACCTGACCCGCTCCGGCTTCGTGGAGTCGGTCCACCACGGCAGCGTCGTCGCCCTCGACGCGACCGGAGCCGCGGTGGTCGACCTCGGTCCCACCGGCGCGCCGTGCTTCCCGCGCTCCTCGAACAAGCCGGTCCAGGGCCTGGCCATGCTGCGCGCCGGGCTCGACCTCGACGGCGAGCTGCTCGCCCTCGCCTGCGCGAGTCACTCCGGTGAGGCGTTCCACCTCGAGGGTGCGCGCCGCATCCTGGCCGGTGCCGGGCTGACCGAGGCCGACCTGCAGAACACGCCCGACCTGCCCTACGACGAGGTCGAGCGCAAGGCGTGGGTCGCCGCCGGGCGCGAGGCGACCCCGCTGGCGCAGAACTGCTCGGGCAAGCACGCCGCGATGCTCGCCACCTGCGTGCTCAACGGCTGGGACACCGCGACCTACCGCGACCCGGCCCACCCGCTGCAGCAGCTCATGGCGCAGACCCTGGAGGACCTCACCGGCGAGAAGGTCGCCGCCACCGGCATCGACGGCTGCGGCGCCCCGGTCATGGCGGTCAGCCTGCGGGGCCTGGCCCGCGCGTTCGGCACCCTGGCCAGCGCCCCGGACGGGACGCTCGAGGCGAAGGTGGGCCGCGCGATACAGGCGCACCCGGAGTGGCTCGGCGGCACCCGCCGCGACGTCACCGCGCTGATCCGCGGCGTGCCCGGCCTGATCGCCAAGGACGGCGCCGAGAGCGTGTATGCCGTGGGCCTGGCCGACGGCTCGGCCGTCGCCCTCAAGATCGCCGACGGTGCGCAGCGCGCCCGGCCGGTCGTCATGGCGGCCGCGCTGCGCCGCCTCGGGGTGGAGGCCGAGGTCCTCGCCACGCTCGACCACGCCCCGGTCCTCGGCCACGGCCAGCCGGTCGGTGAGCTGGCGGCCGTCGGGATCTGATGCGCGCGGTCCTGCAGCGCGTCACGCGCGCCTCCGTCGTCGTCGAGGGCGAGACGGTCGGCGCGATCGACCGACCCGGCCTGCTGGCCCTCGTGGCCGCCACCCACGACGACGGCCCTGCCCAGGTGGAGAAGCTCGCCCGCAAGATCGCCGAGCTGCGGGTCCTGCGCGACGAGCAGTCCGTGCTCGACGCGGGGGCTCCGGTGCTGGTCGTCAGCCAGTTCACGCTCTACGCCGACACCCGCAAGGGCCGGCGCCCCTCGTGGAGCGCGGCCGCCCCCGGTGACGTCGCCGAGCCCCTCGTCGACGACCTCATCGAGGCCCTGCGGGACAAGGGCATCGAGGTCGCCACCGGCCGGTTCGGGGCGATGATGGAGGTCAGCCTCGTCAACGACGGGCCGTTCACCCTCGTAGTTGACACCTGAGGACCCGCCCGCGCCTTAGGCTGTCGCCATGTTCAACGCCATCGGGACCGCGCAGAGCCTGATCACGCTGGTGCTCGGGGTCATCGCCCTCGGCATGGAGGTCTTCGCGCTCGTCGACGCAGTGCGCCACCGCCCCGACGCCTACGTCGCCGCGGGCAAGCGCACCAAGAACCTGTGGGTCGCGGTCACCGCCGTCGCCGCGGTGCTCGGCTTCGTCTACGTGTTCAACGTGCTGGGCTTCTTGTCGATCCTCGCGATCGTCGCCGCGGGCTTCTACCTCGCCGACGTGCGCCCCGCCCTGCGCCGGGTCACGGGGCGCGGCACCGGCAGCCACCAGGGCCCCTACGGCCCGTGGTGACGCCTCACCTGTGACCCTGTCCTCGTGAGCCTCGCCCCGCACCCCCCGCACACCTCCCTGCTCGACGGCCCCGACGGCGCCCTGGAGTACCTCCTCACCGGCTCCGGCGGGCCCACCACCGTCTTCGGTCACGGCCTGGCCGGCTCGATCGAGACCACCCGCCCGTTCGGGTCGGGCGTGGAGGGCACCCGCGCCTTCTTCCACTTCCGCGGCCACGGTGCCTCCG
>DASSPC010000326.1:0-2604 GCA_035699865.1 Oryzihumus sp.
GCCGGACCCGCGGATCGGTCGCCCGTCCCGCGCCGGCACCTTGGCTGCGATGCTCGCCGCCACCGTGGCGGTCGCGGCGGTGTGGCCGCTGGTCGCCGTAGCGCTGGCCGTCGCGTGGTCCCTCCTGGCCCGGTTCGCGGACCGCTCGGTGACCTCGCTGGTGATGCGCCGGCACGCCGCCGGGCGTCGGCGCAGCGACATGCCGGTCGCGGTGATCTCCAGCCCGTGGCACGTGCTCAGCGCCGCCGTCGCCACGGTGGTCTCGCTGCTGCTGCCCCTGGTGGTGGCCGTCGCGACCACGTTCTCCGCGGCGCTGGCGCTGACCTCCCTGACCGGCGGGCAGCCCCGCCCCGACTCCTCCGCGCCCATCGCGGTCGGCGCCCTGGTGGGGCTGCTCGTGGTGTGGTGGGGCCCGGCCTCGCCGGCGCTGCGCCGGGGGTCGCGCAGCCTGGTGCGAGGGGTGGCCCGCCCCGGCACGGCCACTCGGGCGGTGGTCACGCTGCTGCTGCTCGCCGCCGCCGGGCTCGGGGTGTGGGCATGGACCCGTCACGGCCAGGTGTCCTGGTGGCCGACGAGCGGGACCCGGGTGCCGCTGCCGTCGTTCCTGCGGCGGTGAGGTGGGCGCGATACCGGCCTGACCCGGCGGGCTAGCGTTTGCCCATGACCGACCCGGATCCCGCCACACCCCGACCGGATCCCACCGCGCCGCGGCCCGACCCGAACGCCCCGCAACCCGGGGTGACCCAGCACCGCGGACGTCCCCGCCTCTGGCGCGGGGAGGAGCTCACCGAGCCGATGCCGCTGTCCGCGTCGCTGCGTCGCACGCCGTACCGCAACCCGCGCCGGATGGAGGCCCCGGCCGAGGAGCAGACGGTGCGCACCGCCCTCGAGCTGGCGGTGCGTGCCGGCGAGCTGATGCTGCGCTGCGGCGGCAGCGCCCGCGACGTGGAGTCGAGCGTCGTGGCCGTCGCCACCTCCGCGGGCCTGGATCGCCTCGAGGTCGACATCACCAACCAGAGCCTGCTGGTGCAGTGCGTCTCCCCGTCCGGCCAGCTGCACACCCTGCTGCGGGTGGTCCGCTCGACCAGCCGCGACTTCGCCCGGCTGGCGGCTCTGCACGAGTTCGTCGAGGCCCTCGTCGCCGGCCGCATCGACCTGCACCAGGCCACCGCGCGGCTGCGCCAGATCCGCCGGCATCCGCGGTTCTGGCCGCGGTGGGCCATCACCTTCTCCTACGGCGTCCTCGCCGGGTCGGTGGCGTTGAAGCTGGGCGCCAGTGTGCCGGCGGTCGCCCTGGCGCTGCTGTCGGCGATGCTCGTCGACCGGGTCGGCCGGGTCCTCGCCTCCCGCGGGCTGCCCGGGTTCTACCTCTCGGCCGTCGGTGGCGCGATCGCCACCGCCGTCGCGTGGGGCGCGTTCGTGCTCGGGCGCAGCGGCGCGCTGGACGTGACCCGGGCGGACAGCGCGTACATCGTGGCCGGCGGCATCGTCGTGCTGCTGCCCGGCCGCGCCATGGTCTCCGCGGTCGAGGACGCGATCACCGGCTACCCGGTGACCGGCGCCGGGCGGCTGTTCACCGTCGGGCTGACCGCCGCGGGCATCATCACCGGTGTCGCCGCCGCGCTGTCGGTCACGGTGCGGCTGGACCAGGCCTTCGGGCTGGGGGCGTCGCTGCCGAAGATCTCCGTCGAGGGCGCCGGGGTCGCGCTGCCCGTCCTGGTCGTCGCAGGTGCCGTCGGTGCCGTGGCCTCCGCGATCGCGCAGCGGACCCGGCGCAAGCTGCTCATACCCACCGCGCTGCTCGGTGGTCTCGGCACGCTCGTCACCGGGCTGGTGCACCAGACGTTCGGACTGGGGCAGCTGACCGCACTGACCATCGCGTGCGTTCTCGTCGGCTTCGGCGGTCGCCTGGTGGCGCTGCGCAACGGCGCGCCCGGCCTCGTCCTTGTCGTGCCCGCCGTCGGACCGCTGCTGCCCGGTCTGACCATCTTCCGCGGCATGTCGCTGCTCGTGTCCGGCTCGGTCATCGGCCAGGGCGGCGCCTCGACGGCCGCCGGCCTGACGATCCTGCTCGGGGCCGGTGCCGCGGCCCTGGCCATCGCGACCGGTGTCGTCCTCGGGGACCTGATGGCCTCGCCGTTCGACCGGCAGATCGTGCGACAGCGCCGGGCCCGGCTGCGGTGAGGCGACCGGGCTGGAACCGGACATTCACGGCATACCGCTCCTACGTTGTCTATGGGTTGACGATTTGCTGGGAGAAGTTCGGTGAAACCGGCCCGGCGTGATGTCGTTCCGTTATAGGAATGGGGTCGTTCGCCACAACTGCATACCGACCACACGCATGCGTGCCCGCAGCGCCAAACCTCGTCCGGCGGGCACTTGACCGGGGCGACCCGGGCCAGGGCGAGGGTGGGGGACCCACGATGTTGGCCGGCCTTCGGGTCGGCCTTGGGGTGAAGCCGGCTCCGCCGGCCGGGCACGCCTGACACGCCCGAACCCGACAGCTGACCTCTCCGGCGCACCGTCAGGAGAGGAACGCCTCGATGCATTACGCCCCCCGGCACGCCCGTCGGTACACCCCGCGGCACGCCGCCCCGCAGGGTG
>DASSPC010000327.1:0-13306 GCA_035699865.1 Oryzihumus sp.
CGGTGGCGAGGACTACCACGTGCTCGGCGACATCCTCGAGGCCGCGGTCGACGAGATCGAGCACGCCTCGGGCAGCAGCGGCGAGATGACCGGCGTGCCCACCGGGTTCACCGACTTCGACGCCCTGACCAATGGTCTGCACCCCGGCCAGATGATCGTCGTCGCGGCGCGTCCCGCGGTCGGCAAGTCGACCTGGGCGCTGGACATCGCCCGGTCCGCGGCCATCAAGCACAAGCAGGCGACCGTCGTCTTCAGCCTGGAGATGAGCCGCACCGAGATCACCATGCGCCTGCTGTCGGCCGAGGCCGGCATCCAGCTGCAGCACATGCGCAAGGGCACCATGCGCGACGAGGACTGGACCCGCCTCGCGCGGACCATGGGCGAGGTCTCCGACGCGCCGCTGTTCATCGACGACAGCCCCAACATGTCGCTGATGGAGATCCGGGCCAAGTGCCGCCGGCTCAAGCAGCGCAACAACCTGCGCCTGGTGATCATCGACTACCTGCAGCTGATGAGCTCGGGCAAGCGCGTCGAGTCCCGCCAGCAGGAGGTCTCGGAGTTCTCCCGTGCGCTCAAGCTGCTGGCCAAGGAGCTCGAGGTGCCGGTCATCGCCCTCTCCCAGCTCAACCGTGGCCCCGAGCAGCGCACCGACAAGAAGCCGCAGATGAGCGACCTGCGTGAGTCGGGCTCGATCGAGCAGGACGCCGACATGGTCATCCTGCTGCACCGCGAGTCCCTCTACGAACGCGAGTCGCCGCGCGAGGGCGAGGCCGACCTGATCGTGGCCAAGCACCGTAACGGCCCCACCGACACCATCGTCGTGGCGTTCCAGGGCCATTACTCGCGCTTCACCAACATGGCGTCCAGCTTCTGATGTCGTCGATCACCGACGGGGTCGCCACGGCGGCCTCCTGGGAAGCGGAGTATGCCCTCGGCCGCTACCTCGAGGAGGCGCCGGTCAGCTTCGTGCGCGACATCCTCGACGCCGCAGCCGACGCGCACCTGCCCGGCGAGGCGCTCTACGTCGGCTGCGGCAACGGCCGCAACCTCGCACCGCTCGCCGACGCCGGCCTCGACGTGCTCGGCCTCGACATCGCGCCCACCGCGATCGCCCAGGCCCGGCGCCGGATGCCCGAGCGGGCCGACCGGTTCCAGGTCGGCAGCCTTGACGACCTCCCCTCCGGGGCAACCTGGCCGGTGGTCATCGGCATCCAGGTGTTCCAGCACGGCACCCGCGCGGACGCGCACCGCCATCTCGCTGCCGCCGCGGAGCGGGTGGCGCCCGGGGGCCTGCTCTGCGTCCGGGTCAACGCCTCGGCCACCGACGTCTGGCCGGCGCACCGGGTCGTCGAGCTCGGTGACGACGCCGGGTTCACCGTCCGCTACACCGAGGGGCCCAAGGCCGGGCTGGCGGTCCACTTCTTCGCCGCGGACGAGATCCGCGCGCTGCTCGGTCCGGCGTTCACCCCGGTGCGTGACCTCAGCCTCGACGTCACCCACCGTGAGCCGCCGGGCGTGGGCCAGTGGTCCCAGTGGGAAGGCATCTGGCGCCGGGACGGTGCCTGACGGCCCCGCACGGACCGCTGTTGAGGTCCTGCTGCCGCTGGGGAGGTCACGGGCAGGGGCAGCGCTGCTCCTGCGGCAGCGACGCCGGCGCACCTGACATGTCGACCTCTGCCGGGGCGCTGTCAGCCGGCGTGTCCACCACGCTGAGAGCCGGCGATTCGAGCGCGGGGGCGGCCGGCGCGTTCGTGGCGGTGCCGAAAGGGCCGGGCACCACGCCGGCCGAGCCCAGTGCCGAGAGCATGGCCACGGTCAAGGCGGCCACGATGAGCAGCGACGCACCGATCGCTCCGGCCATCTGCCGACGGGTCCACCCCACTGGAGCGCCCACCCCTTTCACCGGCCGCGGTAGGTCCGGGCCGGAGCCCAGTATGCCCGCCGTTTCGCAGGGAGCGACCTCATGAGCGACCCCCTGGCCACGGTCCGGCGCCTGGGCGAGGAGATCCGGCCCGTCGACCGGCAGGAGGAGGCCGACCGGGACCATGTGTTGCGCTGGCTCGCTGAGACCGAGGACGTCTTCCGCCGCGCGAAACCCCGCACCCCGCCGCAGCACCTGGTCTCCTACTTCCTGCTCCTCGACCCGAGCGGTCCCCAAGTCCTTCTCGTGGACCACCGCAAGGCCGGCCTGTGGCTGCCCGCCGGAGGCCACGTCGAACCGGGGGAGAGCCCGGTGGACACCGTCCGCCGCGAGGTCGTCGAGGAGCTGGGCATCACTGCGAGCTTCCCGTCCTGGCTCGGCGAGCAGGCGTTCTTCCTGACCGTGACGGAGACGGTGGGCGAGCCCAGCTCGCGGCACGTGGACGTCAGCCTCTGGTTCGTCCTCCAGGGTGACCGTCGACAGGAGCTCACCCCGGACCCGGGCGAGTTCCGGGACGTCCGCTGGTGGACGCCGCAGGAGGTGGCTGAGGCCGACCCCGCGACCTTCGACCCGCACCTGGGGCGCATGCTGGCCAAGCTGGCCGACGTCGTCCCGGGCCGGACCGGCTCGGCGGCTCCAGCGGCCCGCTGAGGCGTTCAGCCGTCGGGCACCCGGCTGACCGGGCAGGATGCGCCCCGAAGGGGCCGGAGATCGGCGGCGTCCAGGGCGGGCACTCCGTGCCCGGGAAGGGGGGAGGCCATGACGGTCGTGGATCCGGCGCTGACACCGAGCCGGGCGCGCCGGGCGGTGGTGCGTGCCATCGCCGACCAGGCCCTGGCCCTGGCCGCCCTGCCGGTCCTGCTGCTCCTCCCGAGCGGCAGCGGTCCGGTGGTCGTGCTCGTCGTCTGCCTGCTGCGCATCCGCGGCGGCCGGTCCGTCGAGGTGTGGGACGCACTGGAGAGACCGGCCCGGCGGGAGCGCCGGCGGGGTGTCAGCTCGGCGAGGTACCTGCGGTTCTGGGCACAGCGGTCGGGCTGGCCGGTGGTGCCCCTGCTACGGCTCCGGCGCGGGCTGCGCGTGGCCACGGTCGTCGCGTACGGCTCGGTCGTCCTCGTCTGGGTGATCCCTCCTCTCGTGGCAGCACTCGGATGGTCGTGATGCGGGACCGACCACGGCGGCGCAGACTCCCGGCATGATCGGACGCCTCGAGAAGACCGTCATCGACTGCCCCGATCCTCGCCGGCTCGCGGACTTCTACTGCCAGGTCCTCGGCATGCAGGTCACCGAGGACGGGGAGGACTGGGTGGTGATCGGGTCCGCACCTGGCCGGCGCGAGGTGGCCTTCCAGCAGGTCAGCACCTGGCGGCCCCCACGGTGGGAGGACCCCGAGCATCCCCAGCAGCTGCACCCCGACATCCGGGTGACCGACCCGGAGGAGGCCGAGCGCCGGCTCCTGGTCGCCGGTGCCACGAGGACCCCGGGCGCCCGCGAGACCGGCTTCCGCGTGTTCGCGGACCCGGTGGGCCACCCGTTCTGCATCGTCTTCGGCCCCGTCGGCGGCTGAGGCGCGCCCTCCGACGGCACCCCGCCCGTCAAACCGCGCAGGTGACAGCGGTGATCACCGTGCATTCACCGGTGGCGACGGCGACCGTGGGTCGCGACTGTGGCGGGCAGGGACGTCCGAACCGAAGGAGGCCGCCGTGGACATCTCCGGGTTCTGGCCGCTCCTGCTCGCCGGGCTCGTCGGCTCCTTCACGCACGAGGGCCTGCGGGCGCTCTCGGCGTTCGTCGACGGCGTGCGTCCTGGTGCGCTCGAGCTCGCCTGGTCCGCCCTGCTCATCGTGCTGGGAGCCGCCGGCCCGCTGCTCTACGGCACCGGCACCCGTGCCTTCTTCGAGGCCGTGCAGCTCGGGGTGAGCATCCCGGCGATCGTCTCCCTGGGCTTTCGCGCGGCGACCCCCCAGAGCGTGCGCGCCGAGCCACGCGGCGCCGGCTACCCGCGGTGGGCCAACTACCTGTCGTGGCGGTTCTGAGCAGGTCCCGGTCCGGTATGCCGCGCCGCCCCCTCGCGCGGAAAGGGGCGCCGGTCGCGGGGCAGTGCGTGGCAGGGTCGTGGCATGACCGACATCCCGATCGAGCCGGCGGCCGCGGCCGACCTTCCCCACCTGGTGCGGCTGGAGGTGGAGGCGGGACAGCTGTTCCACACCGTCGGCCTGCACGAGGTGGCCGAGCACGAGGCGACCGTCGAGGAGCTGCAGGAGCCGTTGGCGCAGCAGCGGATCTGGGTCGCCCGCCGCGACGGTGAGGTCGCGGGATACGTCGTGGCCGAGGTGCTCGACGGCAACGCGCACGTCGCCCAGGTCTCGGTCGCACCCCGGCACGGGCGGCGGGGGATCGGGCGGGCGCTGGTCCGGCACGTCGAGGCGTGGGGCCGGGCGGCGGGCCGCCCGGCCACGACCCTGACGACCTTCCGCGACGTCTCGTGGAACGGGCCGTACTACGCCCGGCTGGGCTACACCGAGCTCCCCGCCGCCGAGATCGGCCCGGAGCTCGCGGCGACCATGGCCCACGAGGCGTCGCTGCCCGGCATCGACGCCGAGAACCGCTGCGCCATGGTCCGGTCCAACGTTGAGAAGCGTCGTGACCGGGCGCGCCCCACGGATGCCCGGCTGGCCACCTGACCCAACCCGGAGGCGCGCCGGGCCGGCATACCGGGCACACTCTCCGCATGACTTCGGGTGGGGGCGGAGTGGGCGGCGATAGGTCCGGGCAGTGGCGCTGGCAGGCGCCTCCGGGATGGCCGGAGCCCCCTCCGGGCTGGTCCCCGCCGCCGGGCTGGGCGCCGGACCCGTCCTGGCCGGAGCCGCCGCCCGGGTGGGCATGGTGGCGGGCCGAGCCGCTTCCGGCGCGCGGGCTTTCGATGGGGTGGCTGGTGACCCTGGCGGTCGCCGCAGGGGTCGTCGTGCCTGCGCTGGTCATCGGGCTGGTGGTGACCCTGGTGATGCTGGGCGGGGCTGCGGGCCCGGGCGGCTGCGGCCCGCGGGACCCGGCGACCGGCGCAGCCGCGCAGCTCGACCTGGTCAACGACACCGAGGCCGCGGTGTTCCTCGACGACTGCCAGGGTCAAGGATGCAGGCTCGCCGAGTCCGCCGACCGCATTGAGCCCGATGACGACCTCGTCGTCCCGCTCTCCTGCTCGGACGGCGACGTGCCCGAGACGTCCTGGCGGATCAGGTCAGTGGATGGCGACGCGCTGGGCTACCTCGTCATCGACTCCTCGGCCGACGCCGACGGGGCGACGTTCTACGTGTCGGATGCGAGTCCGGACCGTCGCACGACCACGTACAGCGAGTAGCGGGTAGCGCGGCCGGGCGTGCTCGTCGGCGTCACCGGCACCCTGACCGGCCACCCGGACTGACGGGCCGGACGGCGGGACCGAGGTCCGGCGACGACTGCGCCCCCGGGGGCCACCATCGTGACGTCGGCACGAGGGACGGGGGCACGTCATGCATGGACGACCACGACGCGGTCGGGCGCCCTGGTGGCGGGGACGGTTCGTGCGCTGGGTGCTCCTGCCCGTCGTGGTGGCCGTCGCCTTCTTCGTCGCAGCGATGAGGAGCGGGTCCCGACCGCTGGTCGACCTCGTCCGGCAGGGCAACAAGCGAGTACTCAACCCGGTGATGCTCAGGCTGGCGGGCCGCCGGCACTGGTACGCCGCCCGGGTCGAGCATGTCGGCCGCCGGTCGGGGCGGCCCTACGCCACCCCGGTCGTCGCGGAGCCGATCGAAGGCGGCTTCGCCATCCCGCTGCCCTACGGCACCGAGGTCGACTGGCTGCGCAACGTCCTGGCGACGGGCGAGGCGACCGTCGTGCTTGACGGCGTCCGGCACCGGGTCACCCAGCCGGTGGTCGTGCCCACCGAAGCGATCCTCGCCCAGGTGCCTCCGGACTGGGGCACCAGGAGCCGGATCTACCGGATCCGGCACTGGCTGCGGGTGAGCGAGGCTCCCCCTGGGTGAGCCGGCGTCACACCCAGTGGTTGTCGTGCCGCAGGAAGAACTCGGTGCGCTCCTGGTCGGTCATCGCCTCACGCCGGGCTGCGTCGAAGAGCGTCTCGAAGTAGTCCTCCCGCGGCGCGCCGGGGGCGAACAGCAGCAGCATCGACGCGGGCTCGCCGGACTCGTTGCGGAACCCATGGATCCCGCCGACCGGCACGTAGAGGAAGTCCCCTGCGGTGGCGTCGACCCAGTCGGTGCCGTCGAAGAGCCGCACGGTGCCGGACAGGATGAAGAACGACTCCGAGAGGGTGCGGTGGAAGTGGGCGTCCGGGCCGCTCACGTGCGGGCCGAAGTCCCACCGGTAGAGCCCGAACTCGCCGCCCGTCTGCGCCGTCGTCGCCAGGTAGTGCACCTGGTTGCCGCCCGGCTGGCCGAGCTCGGGTGCCTGCCCGGCCGGCCGCATCCACGCGCTGACCTCGCCCGCCTCCCCGTGGTACCGCTCCGGCGGGTACGACATGTGTGGCTCCCCTCTCGTGGTGTCTGCGGCAGTCTGCCGCTCATGTCCAGATGGCGCAGGGGATGTCGTCGCTGAACCGTTCCGGCGGCGCCGGAAGCGAGCTCGCCAGCCCCGCGGCACACCGGTTCGCGGACCAGGCGGCCGCGGCCGCGTCGAGCACGTCGTCGACCGCGGCCAGCGCGCCGGCCGGGCCGAGGTCCTCCGGCACCAGTATGCCGTGCCGCGCCAGCAGCGCGCGGCGCTGCTGGGCGCCGGCCCAGGTCTTCTTGCCCGCCGCGAGCGGGCCGCCGGCCATGGCTGCGAAGCTCAGCTCGGGGTGGACCTCGACGACCGGGACCTCGAGGACCGGGACCGCGCCGTCGCGGACGAGCGCGTCGACCTCGAGGACCTTGGTGCGCAGGGCGAACGCCTGACGGGAGAGGCCCTCACCGGCCAGCTCACGGTTGAGGGCGACCGCCTCGGCGAAGTCGGCGCGGAGCAGGGCGGGCCGCACGGGCGTGAGGAAGATGGACTGCCAGCGTGGCCCAAGAGCCTTGCGCGCCAACACATCTGCCTGCCGCCGGCCCGTGTCGGGCAGGCCGATCGGGATGTCGACGGCGACGCAGGCGAGCTCGCCGTCCCGCCCGGCCGTGTCGAGCACATCGGTGATCCGCGTGCCGTGCACCGCGGTGACGCGGCCACCCTCGAGGACGATGCCGACCCAGCCGGTGCGGCACCCGTCGACGCCAAGGACCCGAACGCTCACCCGGCCTGTCTACCAGCCGCCACGGGCCCGCGGAGGTGACGGCACGGCATACCGGGAACCGAACGGCCCGGGCGCGCATCAAGGTGAGCACCTACCTCGCCGGCCACCGGCCGGCACCGACATCGGAGCGTTGTCCCACATGAAGATTCCTTCGATCGCGTTCAAGCTCGTCGTCCTCGCCGCCGTGGTCGCGGCGGTCGTGACCGGCGGCATGATGCTCACCTCGTTCGACCGGACGCAGGGCGGTGAGATCGCGGTCGTCCGCAACGGCGGACCCTTCGACAACAACCGGATCCGCCAGATCATCGAGCCGGCCTCGTCGCGCACCTACACCGGCCTGTTCTCGCAGTCGCACAAGTACCCGGCGCAGCAGCGCTTCTACACGATCACCTCGGACGCCAAGCGCGGCGACCGGACCGGCGTCGACGTCGAGAACGACCCGACCGCCGACGGCGTGGAGATCGGCATCGAGGGCACGATCTACTTCACCCTCAACACCGACAGCGCGGCCCTCAAGGCGTTCGACGACAAGTACGGCACGCGCAAGTACCAGGGCCTGGACGGGCAGTACCGCGCCGCCTGGGACGGTGACGAGGGGTGGAACTCCTTCCTCGACGCCATCGTGCGCCCGGTGATCAGCAACGACCTGCGCCAGCAGATCGGGGACTTCCGCTGCGCCGAGCTGCAGGCCTCCTGCGCCCTGGTGCAGAGCGGCGCCCAGCAGGCGGCGAACCCCTCGGCCGCCGCAGCGGTGTTCACCGGCGCCGCCGGCCGGCAGAACAACGTCAACATCCAGAAGATCCAGCAGGCGATCAACACCTCGCTCGAGGACGACCTGACCTCGACCCTGGGCGGCACGTTCATCACCAACGTGCGGTTCAACCTGGCCAAGATCACCCTGCCGGTGAAGGTCCAGAACGCCATCGACGACGCCCAGGCCGAGTTCGCCGGCGTGTCCAAGTCGCAGGCCAAGGTCGCCCAGGCCAAGGCGGAGGCGGCGGCCAACGAGCAGCGCCAGAACGGCTACCTCAAGTGCCCGGCCTGCGCGACCATCGACACCCTCAAGGCCATCCCGCCGACGGTGACCACGTTCGCCCCCGGCGCCGGCTTCGCGATCACCCCGGGCAAGTGAGCGCCGCCGGTCCGGACCCGTTCGCCGACGGGTCCGGACCGGCGTACTGTCGGCAGGGACGGGACCGTGCAGGTCCCACAACGGAGCCGACGATGTCCGACAAGTCCCCGCGCCACAGCATGACGAAGAAGTCCGGCAAGTCCATCAAGGAGAAGCGGGCCGAGAAGAAGGCCAAGGCCTCCACCGAGGCGAGCCACGAGTTCATCGCGGGGGCCCGGAAGCGCTGAGCGCCCCCGCCACCTCGGCGATGTCGGCGGGCCCCACCCGGCAGCACCCGCCGACCGCCGACGCGCCCGCGTCCAGCCAGTCGGCGACCTGCCCGGCGGTGAAAGCGGACGCGCCGGTCCACGACCGGGTCAGGGCGTCCCAACCCTCCCCGCTGTTGGGGTAGACGAGCACGGGCTTGCCCGAGGCGGCCGCGACCGGGACCAGCTCGACCACCTCCCCCGGTGGGGTGCAGTTGACCCCGACCGCGACGACGCCGTCGACGTCGGCGGCCATGGCGAAGGCCTCGGCCGGGTCCTCCCCGCGCCGGGTCCGCCCGCCGGCGCAGGTCACCGACAGCCAGGCCGGTATGCCGTCCAGCCGGGCGAGCTCCTCCAGGAGCGCCTCCACCTCGGCCAGGCACGGCACCGTCTCGACCGCGAGGACGTCCGCACCAGCCTCGGCCAGCACCTCCAGCCGCGGCCGGTGGAACGCGCGCAGCCCCTGGACGTCCAGGTCGTAGGCGCCGGTGTACTCCGACCCGTCGGCGAGGGACGCGCCGTACGGGCCGATGGAGGCGGCGACGAAGAGGGAGTCCGGCGCGGGCATGCCGGCACGGGCCTGGTCGGCCAGCCGCACGCTGCGGCGCATCAGCGCCGCGGCCTCCCCCCGGGACAGGCCCGCCTCGGCGAACCCGGCGAAGCTGGCCTGGTAGCCGGCCGTCGTGGCCACCCGGGCCCCGGCGGCGTAGAAGGCCCGGTGGGCCTCGACGACGGCGCCCGGAGCGTCGACGAGCAGCCGGGCCGACCACAGCGCGTCGGACAGGTCGTGGCCCTGCGCCTCGAGCTCGGTGGCCAGGCCGCCGTCGAGGACCAGGCCACCCTCGGCCAGGGCACGCACGAAGTCCGCCATGGCACCATCCTCACCCCTCCCGGGACCGTTGGCCGTTGCGGCTGTGCCGGGGGCGGGCCACCCTCGAAGGCACGTGACCACGACGGAGGTGTCCTGACATGGCGGTGTGCGAGGTCTGCGGCAACGACTACTACATGTCCTTCGAGGTGCGCACGGTCAGCGGCCAGGTGCACATCTTCGACTCGATCGAGTGCGCGGCGCACCGGCTCGCTCCCGTGTGCGAGCACTGCCGCTGCCGGATCCTCGGCCACGGCGTCGAGGTCGAGGGACAGCTGTTCTGCTGTGCCCACTGCGCCCGGGACAGCGGGGCGCCCGAGGGCACCGCGATCCGCGACAGCGTCGGGGCGCACCCGGTCGGCTGACCGGCGTCGCCGCCGGGTCCGGCGTCCTCACAGGTCGAGCGCGTAGACGTCGCCCTCGCGGCGGAACCCGATGCTCTCGAAGTACGGCTCGACCATGCCCGGCGGGGTGAGCACCCGGCGGAAGCCGTGGTCGCGGAACAGCCCGCTGCGTCGGTAGACGAACTCGCCCGGCGCGAAGTCACGGAACCGCGGTGTGACGTAGTCGAGGTCGACCTGCGCCGTGCCGGCCCCGGCGTCGCGCACGAGCACCACGCCGACCGTCTCGTCTCCCCGGAGCACGAGGAACGCCGCGCGCCCCGGGACGTCGGGGTCGTAGACCATGTCCGGGTTGAAGTGGCGGATGTCGCCCTCGTGGATGCGCAGGAAGTGCCGCAGGTACTCATCGCGCGGGGACACCTCGAGCACGGTGTAGGTGCCCTCGTCGTGCCGTCCGGCGAGCAGCCGGCGCAGGTGCACCACGTTGATCACCGCGAGCGTGACGTTGAGGCCGACCATCGGCCAGACCCCGACGATGCCGTTGTAGACGATGAGGACCAGGCAGCCGACGAGGTTGAGCAGCCTCAGCCGGAGGATGCGCGTCTGGAGCAGCGACCAGACGAGGATGGCCGACCCGACCCAGCCCACCACCTCCAACCACGCCATGTGCCGGAGGGTATCGCGCACCCTCAGCCCGCGGCTCGCCCCGCCGAGCGCACGCCACCTTTGCGCAGGTTGTGGTCGCTGGAGCGGCCGGAATCCGGCTCTCCAGCGGCCGTATCTTGCGCAAAGGTCAGGTGGAGAGGGCTTCGGTGAGCTGGTCGAGCATCCAGTCGAGGTCGTCCTGCTCGATGACGATCGGCGGGGCCAGCCGGATGGTCGAGCCGTGGGTGTCCTTGGCCAGCACGCCGCGGGCCAGCAGCCGCTCGCACAGCTCGCGCCCGCTCATCAGGGCGGGGTCGACGTCGACGCCGGCCCACAGCCCGCGGGTCCTCAACGCGGTCACCCGGTCGCCGACCAGGTCCACCAGCCGCTCGCGCATCCGGGCGCCGAGCTCGGCCGCCCGGGCCTGGTAGTCCCCGGTCTGCAGCAGCCCGACCACCGCGTGCCCGACGGCGCAGGCGAGCGGGTTGCCGCCGAAGGTCGAGCCGTGGCTGCCCGGGGTGAGTACCTCGAGCACCTCCCGGCGGGCCACCAGGGCCGAGACCGGCACGATGCCACCGCCGAGTGCCTTCCCGAGCACGTAGGCGTCGGGCACCACGCCCTCGAGCTCGCAGGCGAAGGTCGAGCCGGTGCGCCCGAGACCGGACTGGATCTCGTCGGCGACGAGGAGCACGTTGGCGGCGGTGCACATCTCGCGGACCTCGGCGAGGTAGCCCGGCGGCGGGACCCGCACCCCGGCCTCGCCCTGCACCGGCTCGATGAGGACGGCCACCGTGGTCTCGTCGATCGCGGCACCCAGGGCGGCGGCGTCGCCATACGGGACGATCCGGAAGCCCGGGGTGAACGGGCCGAACCCGGCCCGGGCCACCGGGTCGGTGGAGAAGCTGATGATCGTCGTGGTGCGGCCGTGGAAGTTGCCCTCGGTGACGATGATCGTCGCCTGGTCGGCGGCCACGCCCTTGACGTCGTAGCCCCACTTGCGGCTGACCTTGATCGCCGTCTCGACCGCCTCGGCGCCGGTGTTCATGGGCAGCACCAGGTCCATGCCGGCCAGCTCCGCCAGGTCGCGGCAGAACGGGCCCATCCGGTCGTTGTGGAACGCCCGGCTGGTCAGGGTGATCCGCTCGAGCTGCTCCCGGGCGGCGTCCAGCAGCACCGGGTGGCCGTGCCCGAAGTTCAGCGCGGAGTAGCCGGCCAGGCAGTCGAGGTAGCGCCGGCCGTCCACGTCGGTGACCCACGCCCCGGACGCGCTGGCGATGACCACCGGCAGCGGGTGGTAGTTGTGGGCGGTCACCGCGTCGTCGAGCGCGATGTCGCGCGCGGTCAGCGAGACGGGGTCAACCGTAGGTCGCGAGGTCATCTGGCCCTCCGTAGTCGCCGCCGGGCGTCACGATGGTCCCAGCATCCCCGGCGATGATCGCCTGCGCATCCTCCAGCCGTCCGATGGCGGCCATGTCCCCGGTGAGCTCGACGAAGCGGCACACCGCGTCGACCTTGGGGCCCATCGAGCCCGCCGCGAACGTCTCCCGCCGCAGCGCCGAGGGCGTGACCCGCAGGATCGGTGTCGCCGAGGACGTGCCGAACCCGCGCTCGACGTGCGGGACGTCGGTGAGGATGAGCAGGACGTCGGCCTCGAGTGCCTCCGCGAGGACGGCGGCGGTGAGGTCCTTGTCGACCACGGCCTCCACGCCGGCGAGCTTGCCCTTCTCGTTGCGGATCACGGGAACTCCGCCGCCGCCGGCGCAGACGACGACCGCACCGCTGGACAGCAGCAGCCGGATCAGCCGGGTCTCGATCACCCGCTGCGGCGTCGGTGAGCCCACCACCCGCCGCCAGGAGTCCTCACCGCCGTCCTGGTGGACCGTCCACCCTCGCGCCGCGGCCAGGCGCTCGGCCTCGGCCCGGGTGTAGACCTCGCCGACGAACTTGGTGGGGTTGGCGAAGGCCGGGTCGTGGGCGAGGACCAGGGTCTGGTTGATGATGCTGGCGACCTGCCGCCCGGGCAGGGCGTTCTGCAGCGCCTGCAGCAGCCAGTAGCCGATCATCCCCTGGGTCTGGGCGCCCAGGACGTCGAACGGGTACGGCGTGGTCAGGTGCGGGTCGGAGGCGCTCTGCATGGCGAGGACCCCGACCTGGGGTCCGTTGCCGTGGGTCAGCACGAGCTCGTGGTCGTGGGCCAGCGGGGCGAGGGCGTGCACCGCCCGGTCGACGTTGGCCTCCTGGGTGGCGGCGTCCGGCTTCTCCCCGCGCCGCAGCAGGGCGTTGCCCCCGAGCGCCGCCACGATCCGCATCGCTCAGCCGCCGAGCGTCGCGACGAGCACGGCCTTGATGGTGTGCATCCGGTTCTCGGCCTGGTCGAAGACGATCGACGCGTCGGACTCGAACACCTCGTCGGTCACCTCGAGCGCCTCCATCCCGGTCTGCTCGAAGAGCTGCTCGCCGACCGTGGTGTGCCGGTCGTGGAAGGAGGGCAGGCAGTGCATGAACCGGGCCGCGGGGTTGCCCGTCGCCTTCATCAGGGCCGCGTTGACCTGGTAGGGCTTGAGCAGGTCGATCCGCTGCTGCCACAGCTCCTTCGGCTCGCCCATCGACAGCCACACGTCGGTGTAGACGAAGTCGGCGCCGCGCACCCCCTCGGCCGGGTCCGCGGTGTGGGTGATCCGGGCACCGGTGCGCTCGGCCAGGGACCGGGCGCTCGCGATGACCTCGTCGTGGTTCCACTGCTGGCGGGGAGCCACCATGCGCACGTCCATGCCCATGAGCGCCCCCGCCACGAGCAGCGAGTTGCCCACGTTGTTGCGGGCGTCGCCGACGAACGCGAACGCGATCCCGGCGTCCGGCTTGTCGCAGTGCTCGCGCATCGTCAGCATGTCGCA
>DASSPC010000328.1:0-2254 GCA_035699865.1 Oryzihumus sp.
GCCGGTGACCTTCATGGTCTTCGACATCCTGCGCCTGTATGGCCTGGACCTCACCTCCCGCACCCTGTCCGAGCGCCGTGCCACCCTCGAGCGGGTCGGGCTGGAGGGCGCGCACTGGCAGGTGCCCCCCGTCTACGACGACGGGCGGCTGCTGCAGGAGGCCACCCGCGAGAACGGCCTCGAAGGCGTGGTCAGCAAGAAGCTGTCCTCGAGGTACCACCCCGGCCGGCGCAGCTCCGACTGGCTGAAGTTCCCCCACCGCGCGACCGACTCGGTGGTCGTCGGCGGGTGGCGGCCGGAGACGACCAACGTCACGCGGCTGGGCGCGGTCCTCGTCGGGCGGCCGACCGCGACCGGGCTGCGCTACGTGGGCCGCGTCGGCAGCGGGCTCACCGGGCGGGCTGCGGTGCAGCTGCTCGACCGGCTGGGGCCACTGGCCGCCGGCGCCCCGCCGTTCGCCGACGAGGTGCCGCGCGTCGACGCGGACGGCACCCGCTGGGTGCGCCCTGAGGTCGTCGTGGACGTGACCGCGCTGGGGGCGACGCACGGCGGGCGGCTCAGGCAGCCGGCATACAAGGGGCTGCGGGCGGACCTGACGCCCACGGACCTGCTCGAGACGGAGGGGTGAGGGGTGCCGGAGAAGGAGTCCGTGGCGGTGACCGTCGACGGGCGGCGGCTGCAGGTGAGCAACCTCGACAAGGTGATGTACCCGGCGACGGAGACCACCAAGGGCGAGGTGCTCAACTACTACGCGCGCATCGCCCCGGTGCTGCTGCCGCTGCTGGCCGACCGGCCGGTCACCCGGATCCGCTGGCCGCACGGGGTGTCCGGGCCGTCGTTCTTCGAGAAGAACCTGCCCGGCGGGGCGCCCTCGTGGCTGCGGACGGTCACCGTGTCCTCGACCGGCTCGCGCGGCGGCGGCGACACGATCCGCTACCCGGTCGTGGAGGACACCGCCGGCCTGACCTACCTGGTCAACCTCGCCTCGCTGGAGCTGCACGTGCCCCAGTGGCGCTTCGACGAGGACGGCCACCCGCTGCCACCGGACCGCATGGTGATCGACCTCGACCCCGGCTCCCCCGCCGGGCTGCACGAGTGCGCCCGGCTCGCCCTCGACGTGCGCGAGCGGCTGGAGGACATCGGGCTGCGGTGCGCCCCGGTCACCAGCGGCAGCAAGGGCATGCAGCTGTATGCGCGGCTGCCGGGCGAACAGGACGCCGACACGATCCGCGAGGTCGCCCGGCAGGTCGCCCAGGACCTGACCAAGCTGCACCCCGACCGGGTGGTGTGGAAGATGACGAAGTCGCTGCGGCCCGGGAAGGTGCTGCTCGACTGGAGCCAGAACACCGCGGCCAAGACGACGATCTGCCCGTGGTCCATGCGCGGCCGGGAGACCCCGACGGTGGCGGCGCCGCGGACGTGGGCCGAGGTGGAGAAGGGCGCGCAGGAGCGCGACGCGCTGCGCCAGCTGGACATCGACGAGGTGCTGGCGCGGGTGGCCCGCGACGGCGACGTGTTCAGCGCCCAGCTGGAGGGCTGAGCCGCGGGCACATCGCGCAGGTGCTCGCCCCCGGCAGGGTGAAGATGAAGCAGCAGGACACCCGCCGGGTCGGTGCGGGAGCCGGCGGCGGGAGGCACGACTCGGCCGCCCGGCGGGAGGCGATGACCCACGTGTCCTCGACCGCGCCCCACCGCTGGCGCGAGCTCATCTTCACCCCGGGCCGGTAACCCTCGACGAAGCGCCGGGCGTGCGCCAGGTAGCGCCGCCGGGCCAGGTCCTGCCGCTGCGTCGGGTCGGCGACCAGCTGCAGGTCGCCCGTGGCGAAGGATGCCGCCTCGGGGTAGTGCTGGTCGGTCTGCAGGTCGAAGCGCACGTTGGCGGGGCTGACGTCGAGCACCCAGGGGCCGAGCGCCGCGGCGAAGGCCAGCGGGTTGGCCAGCACGTCGAGGTACCAGAGCAGGACGAAGGCGGCGGGCATGGCCGGCGGCGGCGCCTGGCGGTGCTGCCGGGCGGTCGTCGCGGCCAGGGCCTCCCGCCAGGGGGCGGTGGGGTCCTCTCCCCGG
Organism: Oryzihumus sp.; assembly: GCA_035699865.1. Taxonomy (GTDB): domain Bacteria; phylum Actinomycetota; class Actinomycetes; order Actinomycetales; family Dermatophilaceae; genus Oryzihumus. The sequence goes on from DASSPC010000328.1 coordinate 2,065, forward strand.
TCCTGGGCGTCGAGCACGTCGGCGCAGGCCCACGGCAGGGCGCTGCCGTGCCCCGCCGGGAGGACGTCCATCCAGCCCAGCCGTGACGAGACCAGCGACAGCGCGAGGTCGCGGTCGGCGTCGGTCCCGGCCGGTGTCATGCCCCCGACCCTCTCAGCCCCGTGGACGACGACGGCGCCCGACCCCGGAC
>DASSPC010000329.1:0-7572 GCA_035699865.1 Oryzihumus sp.
GTGGCTGCCCGGGCGGCCACGCTGCTGCGCGACGGGGGAGTGCTGGTGATGGAGCACGCCGACGTGCAGGGCGAGAGCCTGCCGGCCGCGCTGCTGGCCAGCGGCTGCTGGACCGACGTGCACGACGAGCGCGACCTGACCGGGCGGCCCCGTGCGACGGTGGCCGTGCGCGCCCCTAGGCTCGCCCCATGAGTCCCGTCTACGACTGCACGACCGAGGACGGCCGGGCCACGGGCATCGCGGAGGCCGCCGAGGCGGTCCGCCGTGGCGAGGTCGTCGTGCTGCCCACCGACACCGTCTACGGCGTGGGCGCCGACGCGTTCTCGCCGGACGCCGTGGCCGCGGTGCTGGCCGCCAAGGGCCGCGGCCGCGAGATGCCGCCCCCGGTCCTCGTCCCCAGCCCGCGCACCCTCGACGGCCTGGCCACCTCGGTGCCGGCCTACGCCCGTGAGCTGGTCAAGGCGTTCTGGCCCGGCCCGCTCACGCTCGTCCTGCTGGCCCAGTCCTCGCTCATGTGGGACCTCGGCGACACCAACGGCACCGTGGCGCTGCGCATGCCCGAGGACGACGTCGCCCTCGCCCTGCTCGACGCGGTGGGGCCGATGGCGGTCACCAGCGCCAACCTCACCGGCCAGCCCGCGGCCACCTCGGTCACCGACGCGGCCGCCCAGCTCGGCGCGGCGGTCAGCGTCTACCTCGACGGCGGACCCACCTCGGGCAACGTCCCATCGACCATCGTCGACTGCACCGGTGACGTGCCGGTGGTGCTGCGCGAGGGCGCGGTCAGTGCCGACCAGCTGCGCGAGGTGCTCGGCGAGACGGAGCTGCGCGTCCCGCTGTCGTGACCACGGACCGTGGCGACGATCGGCTGGCGACCTCGGGGAAGGCCTTCCGGGCGAAGTGATCGTGGCGCTGCGCCGGGACCACCGGCCTGGCTGCCTGTGGGGGCGGGGGACTCCGTCATCCCGTGCGTCGCCCCCAAGGGCCTACGTCCCGTGACTTCGGCGACACGGCGCCACAGACTTTTGTGGTCTGCCAGGCGGGAGCGCCGCCGTCCGGGCCCCGGAGGCTTCCTCCGGCAGCGGTGGCGGCCGAGCAGGACAGCTCGCTGTCACGACAAGGAGTGACAGATGAGCGCGCAGGTGTCGAGGAGGGCCGTCCTCGAGGCGGTGGGGGCGACCGGTGGCGCCGGCATCCTGTTCGAGGCCATGGGGCTGCTGGGCCTGGCCCCGACCGAGGCCACCGCGCGGGTGGCCTACCGGCCGCCGGCATCAGCGGACTTCAGCCTCAGCGGACGTCGGCGGGCGAGGGTGGTGGTCCTCGGGGCGGGGATCGCCGGGCTGGCCGCGGCATACGAGCTGGGCAAGGCCGGGTACGACTGCCGGGTCCTGGAGGCCAGGGACCGTCCCGGCGGGCGCAGCTGGACGGTGCGAGGCGGCACGACCGAGCGTGACCTGGACGGGCACACCCAGACCTCGGCGTTCGCCGAGGGGCAGTACCTCAACGCCGGCCCCGCCCGCATCGCCCAGTGGATGGTCACGCTGGACTACTGCCGCGAGCTCGGCGTGGCGATCGAGCCGCTGGCCAACCAGAACGCCGACGAGGTCATCTACCACCAGAAGGGGCCGCTGTCGGGTCATCCCATGGCCTACCGGACCGCCAAGGCCGACGTCTACGGCTACATCTCGGAGCTGCTCGCCAAGGCCACCGACAAGGGGGCACTGGACGGGGAGCTGACCGCCACGGACAAGGAGCACCTGCTCGAGTTCCTGCGGGACTTCGGTGACATCGAGGGCAGGAAGCACGGCTGGCGCTACACGGGGAGCAGTCGGCGTGGCTACCGGGTCAACCCTGGTGCGGGGAGCCAGCGCGGCGTCGTCCTGGCGCCGCCCCCGTCCCTGCATGACGTCCTGGGCAGCGATGTGGGCCTGGACTTCTCGTTCGAGCTCGAGTACCGGCAGGCGATGATGATGTTCCAGCCGGTCGGCGGCATGGACCGGATCGTCGATGCGCTGGCCCGGCAGGTCGGTCGCCACCGGGTGCGGTTCGGCTGTCAGGTGCTCTCGGTGACCGACCGTCCGGATGGCGTCGAGGTCGTGTTCCGCGACGGCGAGGGGGACACACGACGCGAGACCGGGGACTTCTGTGTGGCGGCGATGCCACCGCACCTGCTGGCACGCCTGCGCCACAACCTGGGCGGCGAGGTGCAGCGAGCCCTCGGCCTGCCCCGCCCCCTCTCTGTCGGGAAGCTCGGGCTGGAGTACGGACGGCGCTGGTGGGAGGAGGACGAACGCATCTTCGGCGGCATCACGACGACCGACATGGACGTCCGCCAGATCTGGCATCCCTCCCACGGGTTCTTCGGCGACCGGGGCGTGGTGGTCGGCTACTACAACCGTGACGCCGACTCCCTGCTCTACGACTCCCTGGACCCGGCCGCGCGCGTGCGCAGGGCCGTCGCGGCCGGCGTGAGGATCTACGGCGAGAAGTACCGCGACGAGATCGTCTCGTCCTTCTCTGTCGCCTGGCGTCGCACCCCGTTCATCGAGGGCGGGTGGATCTCCTGGCCCAACGGCAGCGAGCGCGAGTACGCCCTGCTGAACAAGCCTGCCGGGCGGGTGTACTTCGCCGGCGACTGGCTCTCCCACCTGGTGTCGTGGCAGGCCGGAGCGTTCCTGTCGGCCCGGGCGGCCGTGACGGGCATCCACGAACGGGTCATGGCCTCCCCGGTGTCGTGACCACGGACGGTGTCGACGATCGGGTGTCGACGGCGGCGTGGACCTCCGCGCGAGGTGTGGGTGTCGGGTCCGCGCCCGGCGGCAGCCCCCCAGCCGTGTCCACGACCGTTCAGGCCGCGACAGCTAGCCTGCGGTCATGGGGCAGGTCGGGCAGGTCCGGGTCGGGATCTCGGGGTGGCGCTACCCGGCGTGGCGCGGCACCTTCTACCCGCCGGGGCTGCCCCAGCGGGAGGAGCTGGCCTACGCCGCGTCCCGGCTCACCTCGATCGAGGTCAACGGCTCCTTCTACTCCCTGCAGCGTCCTTCCAGCTACACGGCCTGGCGGGAGGAGACCCCGGAGGACTTCGTCTTCGCGGTCAAGGGCGGCCGGTTCATCACCCACCTGAAGAAGCTCGCGGGGGTGGAGACCGCGCTGGCCAACTTCTTCGCCTCCGGCGTCCTGGCCCTCGGGCCCAAGCTCGGCCCCGTGCTGTGGCAGCTGCCGCCGACGCTGGGCTACGACCCCGACCGGCTGACCGCGTTCTTCGACCAGCTGCCGCGCAGCCAGGACGAGGCGGCGCTCCTGGCCCGCGGCCACGACGACAAGCTCGCCGGCGACCGGGTCCTGGCCGTGCCGCTGCCCGGGTGCGGTCCCCGCCGGATCCGCCACGCCCTCGAGGTGCGGCACCACAGCTTCACCCACCCCGACGTGCCGGGGCTGCTGCGCCGCCATGACGTCGCGCTCGTGGTCGCCGACACCGCCGGGCGGTGGCCGGTGCTCGAGCACGTGACCTCCGACCTGGTCTACGTCCGCCTGCACGGCGACCAGGAGCTGTACACCAGCGGCTACACCCCCGAGGCGCTGGAGCGGTGGGCCGCGAAGGTGCGCGGCTGGGCCGCCGCCGGGGCCGACGTCGTCGTCTACTTCGACAACGACGCCAAGGTCCGGGCGCCCGTGGACGCGCAGGCCCTGATCGCGCTGTTGTCCTGACCGGCGACCGGCGGCGCAGACACCGCCGTCGGACGTGCAGCCGGACGCAATAGAGTGGCGGCGAGCAGACTGCCCTCGCCCACTTCCAGCTTGCGACGGAGAGCCCGCATGACCGCTGACCAGACCTTCTACGGCCCCGACTTCGGGGCGCTGCAGGCGCAGGACCCCGAGATCGCGGGCGTGCTGCTGTCCGAGCTCGACCGCGTCCGCAGTGGCCTGCAGCTCATCGCCAGCGAGAACCTCACCAGCCCCGCGGTGCTCGCGGCGCTCGGGTCGACGCTGTCGAACAAGTACGCCGAGGGCTACCCGGGCCGGCGTTACTACGGCGGCTGCTCCGAGGTGGACAAGGCCGAGAGCATCGGCATCGAGCGCGCCAAGCGGCTCTTCGGCGCCGACCACGCCAACCTGCAGCCGCACTCGGGCGCGAGCGCCAACCAGGCGGTCTACGGCGCGTTCTGCCAGCCGGGCGACACCATCCTGGCCATGTCCCTGCCGCACGGCGGGCACCTGACCCACGGCACCAAGGTCTCCTTCAGCGGCAAGTGGTTCAACGCCGTGCACTACGGCGTCAACAAGGACACCGAGGACATCGACTACGACCAGGTGCGCGACCTGGCCCGCGAGCACAGGCCCAAGGTCATCGTGGCCGGCGGCTCGGCCATCCCGCGCCTGATCGACTTCCAGTTCTTCCGCGAGGTGGCCGACGAGGTCGGCGCGATCTTCTGGGTCGACGCCGCGCACTTCATCGGCCTCGTCGCCGGCCAGGCCATCCCCAGCCCGGTGCCGTTCGCGGACGTGGTCACGTTCACCACGCACAAGGTGCTGCGTGGCCCGCGCGGCGGTGCCCTGGTGTGCAAGGAGGAGCACGCCGCCAAGCTGGACAAGGCCGTCTTCCCGATGATGCAGGGCGGCCCGCTGATGCACGCCATCGCGGCCAAGGCGGTCAACTTCGGCGAGTGCCTGCGCCCGGAGTACCAGACCTACGCCCGCCAGGTCATCGCCAACGCCCAGCAGCTCGCGGCCTCCCTGGGGGAGAAGGGCATCCGCCCGATCACCGGCGGCACCGACACCCACCTGTCGCTGCACGACCTCCAGGGCGTCGGCGTCACCGGCAAGGACGCCGAGGCGCGCTCCGACGCGGCCGGCATCGTCCTCAACAAGAACGCCATCCCGTTCGACCCGCAGCCGCCGAACACCGCCTCGGGCATCCGGGTCGGCACGCCGGCGGTCACCACCCAGGGCATGGGCACGCAGGAGATGAAGGTCATCGCCGACCTCATCCACCGCGCGGTCACCCAGACCGACGGCGACCCCGACCACCCGGTCGCCAAGGACGTGCGCGCCGAGGTGGGCGACCTCGTGAGCCGCTTCCCGGCCTACCCTCGCGGGTAGAGCACACACCTCCACAGCGAACGAGGCAGCTGAGTGCGGGAGTACCTCCTGGTCTTCGTCGTGGCCGCGGCCATGACGTATGTCGCGACCCCCTTCGTGCGCTGGGTCGCGGTCGCGACGGGGGCCTTCACGCCCGTCCGCGACCGCGACGTGCACGCCACCCCGATCCCGCGGCTCGGGGGAGTGGGCATCCTCATCGGCTTCGGATCGGCCTGGCTGGTGGCGAGCCAGCTGCCCTACCTCTCGCAGGTGTTCCCCACCGGGGAGCCGATGGGGGTGCTGGCCGGGGCGGTGATCGTCTGCGCGGTCGGTGCCCTGGACGACATGCGCGAGCTGGACTGGATCACCAAGCTGGCCGGGCAGATGCTCGCCGCCGGGATCATGGCCTTCAAGGGTGTGCAGCTCCTGCAGCTGCCGCTGTTCGGGGTCACCATCCTGCCGACGCCGGTGCTGGTCGGGCTGACGATCGTCATCGTCATCATCTCGATCAACGCGGTGAACTTCATCGACGGCCTCGACGGGCTGGCCGCGGGCGTGGTCGGCATCGCGGCGCTGGCGTTCTTCGTCTACTCCTACCTGCTCTCGCGCAGCTACGACCCGCCCAACGTGTTCTCCTCGGCCACGTTCGTCACCGCAGCCCTGGTCGGCTGCTGCGCCGGCTTCCTGCCGCACAACTTCCACCCTGCGCGGCTGTTCATGGGTGACTCCGGGGCGCTGCTGCTCGGCCTGCTGCTCGCGGCGGCGACGATCTCGATGACCGGCAACGTCGACCCCTCCTCGGTCAGCAAGGACGAGGTGACCGCCGCGTTCCTGCCGATCCTGCTGCCGCTGGCGATCCTGTCGCTGCCGCTGCTGGACGTGCTCCTGGCGGTGGTCCGGCGGACCCGGGCCGGACTGCGGCCATGGCATCCCGACGCACAGCACCTGCACCACCGGATGCTCAAGATCGGGCACGGGCACCGGCGCGCTGTGCTCCTGCTCTACCTGTGGGCGGCCGTGGTCTCCCTGGGAGCGGTGTCCTTCGCCTTCCCCGGCGTGGACATCTGGGTGTCCCTGTCGGTGATCCTTGCGGCCTGCCTGCTTGCGGTGATCCTCACAGTGGGCCTCCCCAGGTGGAGGCCCCACCAGCGCTTGTGATACCTTTCACAAGCACCTCAAAGAACCCTGTGAGCCCCGTCGAGCAGGTCCCCAGCGAGGCTGCACCGCCCGTCGCGAGACGCCGTCCAGACGCCCACGACCAGCAAGGCCAGACATGACCGAGCACCCAGCCCCGGCACCTGCGGCACCCTTCGCCGCCATGCTGCGCGGCGCGTTGGTGCCGTCCCTCGTCGCCGCCCCGCTCGTGGTCCTCGCCCTCTGGGTCGCCCGGGGGAGCCGGGGTGGGCTCGCCGCCCTGCTGGCCGTGGTCGTGACCATCGCCTTCTTCGCCGGTGGCCTCGCGGTGATGAAGCGGGTCACCAACGCCAACCCGCTCTCGCTGCTCGCCGGAGCCCTCGCCGTCTACCTCGGCCAGGTCCTCTTCCTCGGCATCGTCATCATCAGCCTCTCCCGCGCGAGCTGGCTGGACGGCACGGCCTTCGGCATCGCTGCCCTCGCCGTCACCCTTGTCTGGCAGGTCGGTCAGGTCGTCGCCTTCGTGCGGATGCGCAAGAGCGTGTACGACGTCCCGGCCTCACCGGGTGCGCCGGAGGCGGGGGAGTGACATGGTGACCCAAGGAGCAGTCCATGAGCGACGATCACCCGACCTCGTCCGGTCCGAGCGGGCCGCCGGACCCCGATGCGGGACACCCTCGGCTGGAGGAGTCCGCCGCGTGGAGCGTCGTCTCGTACCTGATCTCCGGGCCGGTTCTCTTCGGCGGGATCGGCTGGTTGCTGGACCACTGGCTGGGCACGGCGTTCCTGGTCGTCGTGGGGCTTCTGGTGGGGATGGCCGCGTCGCTGTACCTCGTGTGGTTCAGGTACGGTACGTCAAAGTGACTTCCGTGGCGCGCACGAGCGCGCGCTGCGTGATGACCGGTGCTGTGGCAGCGGTCCCCCGGGGCGCGTCCGCCCCCCTGAATGGTTCGTCGCAATTCGAGGAGACCCTGTGAGCCTGAACGTGCTGGCCACGCTGAGCGGCCTGCCGGCCGAAGGCAGCGGATTCCAGTCGCCGACCCCGGCCGAGTTCTACCAGCCGCTGATCGGTGACGGCCCGTTCGCCATCACGCGTGCCGCGGTGGTCATCCTCCTGTCCGTCGGGCTCATCGGGTGGGTCCTCGTGGCCACCACGCGCCGCGCGGCTGTCGTCCCGAGCAAGTCCCAGTGGATGACGGAGAGCGTCTACAACCTCGTCCGCAACACCATCGCCCGCGACATCATCGGCAGCAAGGACTTCCTGCGCTTCGTGCCGCTGCTGTTCTCGATGTTCGTGCTCATCCTGGTCAACAACCTGTTCGGCGTCATCCCGCCGGTGCAGTTCCCGACCATGAGCCG
>DASSPC010000330.1:0-3792 GCA_035699865.1 Oryzihumus sp.
GCACCTCACCTTCAGAGCACCCGGACACCTCTGGCAGGACAGACTCGTTGTGGTCGGCTCGCGGCCCGTATGTGGGAGACAGCTCGAAGGTCGTCGTGCTCGTCAGCGAAGCCGGATTCGGTCCCGCGCAGCACAAGGACAAGCTCGCCGCCTACCTGCAGGCGCAGCAGGACTGACGCGCAGGTCGCCGCGCGGTCGCCAACCTCAGGGCCTGGTCAGGACTCTCCCCGATGTGCGGGTGGCGCTGGTCGACCTAGCGTCCAGTGCCATGCGCATCCCTGTGACGTCAGTGCGAACGACCTCCGGGCCGAGGTGGCTGCTGCTCTGCGCGGTGGTGCTCTCGGCCTGGATTGCGGTGCTGTGCTCGACCCTGGGCTCTACGGCCACGGTCAGGCACTGGGACGTGTCGTGGATCGGCCTCGACGCGCTCGAGGTCCTGGGGCTGGTCGCCACCGCGGCCCTGCTCCGTCGGCGTCACCCGGCCGTGGGGCAGGTCGCGACCGCCACGGCCACGCTCCTGGCGACAGACGCGTGGTTCGACGTGACTCTCAGCCAGCCGGGCTGGGCCTACGCCGGCGCCGTCACCACCGCCTGCCTCGTCGAGCTGCCGTTGGCGTTCCTCTGCCTCTGGACCTCCTGGCGCGCGGCCCGAATGCCGCTGGCGCCACGAGGGTGGCCACCTGACCGCCCTTGGACAGGAGGTCAGGGCTGCAGGCCCTGCCAGGACCAGCGCGGGATGCGCAACCCGTCGGGCACGTCGTCTCCCGACCGGTGGTAGCGGGACATGGTCGTGGTCGTCGCCCAGGTGAAGTAGTCGTGCAGCACGGTCCGGACCGGGTCGCCCTCGGCCAGGCCGACGTCCGTCATCGCCTGGTCGAAGCAGGCGATCGCCCGCGCATCCATCTCCGCGTGCGGCCCGTTGCCGCTGTGCATCCGCACCACCGAGGTCTCGTCACCATGCCTCCGGGAGTACCCCGGCGGGCCGCCGAGCGCCTCGGCCCAGTAGGCAGCGAGCCGCGCGCTGTGGTCGGGGTGGAAGCCGTGGCTGAACGCGTGGCTGACCACCTCGTCCGCCATGACGCGCGCGTGCCAGGCCTCGGCCAGGCGGAGCAGGCCCTCGTCGCCACCCGCCGCCTCGTACACGCTCCCCATCGCCCAAGGATGGCAGCGGTCGGCGCGCCGCGACAGCCTCGGCGGTAGCCCCTGCCCCGGTCGCCGACGACTTCCAAGATCTCGTCAAGACCGGCGGGGAGGAGGCAGCTCGCGCGCATGCTGGGCGTATGCCGGGGAAGGCGCACCTGCGCTTGGGCGACCTGATTCACGCCGCCCTTGCCTGCGACGTGTGCGCAGTCCGGCGCCTCCTCGACGAGGGGCTCGACCCCGACATCGCCAACGCCCAGGGGCTCACGCCGCTGCACTTCGCTGCCCAGGCGCGCTGCCCGGCGGTGATCTCCCTGCTCCTGCACGCGGGAGCGCGCGTGGACGCCCCGGACGAGTGGGGCAACACGCCGCTGTCGCGGGCGGTCTTCTACGCCCGCGGGGAGATCGCGGCCGTCGCGGTGCTCCTGGCTGCCGGCGCGGACCCGGATGCGCCCAACCGCGTCGGGGTGACCCCCCGGGAGCTGGCCGAGCGCCTCGGCGCCGCCAAGCTGACCGTGCTCTTCGCCGAGGGAACAGCGCCCGGCTGACCCGGACGCCAGGTATGCCGCGTGGGCGGCACAGCCCGCAGGCAAGCGCGGGTGTGGTCGTCGTCAGAGGGGCGGGGGAGTCGGCGGCGCGGGCGGGGTGCCCCGGGACGAGGAGCTGAGCCACGCCTGGGCCCGGCGCGCGGACGCGCGGGACACCCACGCGTCCTGGACCAGCTCCGTCAGCTCCTGCCGGGTGAGCTCGCCGATCCGGCTGGCGCGCACCAGCACCGAGGGGTGGCCGTCGAAGTGGGCGGTGGTGAAGAACGGCGACGCTGGGTCCTGCACCAGGGACTGCTTGTCGGCCTCATCGGCCACCCAGAACACGACCACGTCGTCGTAGCGCTCCCCGGTGGCCGGGTCGACCGCGTCGGGTCGCGGGTTGCGGAAGAAGACGAACGACTTGCCGCCCACCCGGTACACCGGGTTGCCGGTCGTGCCGTGGTCCACCGTGACGTGGGGCATCGCCAGGGCGAGATCGTGCACGTCCTCCACCCGCGCTCGCCGACTCCTGCCCGCCACGACAGCAGCGTAGGCGGAACGATCCGGCCGCCCGGCCCGGATTCTGCACGCCGGAGCCGGTTCGTCGGGCAGCATGGCCCCATGACCGAGGTTCGGGGGGACGTGCGGGCGGTGCCGACGGCGCCACGCCGCACGCTCTGGTGGCTCATCGCCGCGGCCGCTGCGCTGGCCATGGCCGTCCCCTGGGCCGTGGCCGCGTCCCGGGGTGGCCACGTCGGTGGCGACCCGGATGGGGTGCGCCTGGCGGCCCTGCGGCAGGTCTCGGCCGCCCTGCCTCCCGGAGCTGTCATCCAGGAGCACGAGGATGCAGCCCCGTCGTGGACCTCCTGCGACGGCCGCCCCGGCACCGAAGGGTGGAGCGATGTCCTCGCCGACTGGCAGTTCACGTCCACGCAGCCCGGGGACCGGGTCCGCGCGCACGCAGCGGCGCGGATGGCTGCGCTGCACTGGAGTGCCGCGGGCTCCCCTTCCACGCCGCTGGGGCCGGTCCTGGAGTGGACCAAGGTCATCCGCCCCGGCGTCCGGGCTCACGCCCAGCTGTCCCTCGGCCAGAGCGGCCCGGGTCAGCCGTCCTACTGGGAGCTCTCGGCAGTGACACCACCGGAGGGGCCGGCAGCCTCGGGCTGCTGACCCGCGATCTCGCGCCACGGCATACCCGCAGGTGGCGCTCGCAGCGCCGCCTACCCGGCCGTCGGGTTGGGCGCGGGCAGGAGCTCGACGAGGAGCGCCTCGACCCGGGCCCGGATCTCGTCGCGGATCGGGCGGACCGCCTCGACGCCCTTGCCCGCCGGGTCCTCCAGCACCCAGTCCTCGTAGCGCTTGCCCGGGAAGAAGGGGCAGGTGTCGCCGCAGCCCATGGTGATGACGACGTCGGAGTCCCGGACCGCCTCGGTGGTGAGGACCGTGGGCGTCTCGGCGGCGATGTCGATGCCCTCCTCGGCCATGGCCGCCACCGCCGCGGGGTTGACCTGGTCCGCGGGCTCGGAGCCGGCCGAGCGGACCTCGACCCGTCCGCCGGACAGGTGGGTCAGGTAGGCCGCGGCCATCTGTGAGCGGCCGGCGTTGTGGATGCAGACGAACAGGACGCTGGGCTTGCTGGGCATCGGCGGGCCTTTCAGAGGGCGCGGGCGGCGTCGTGGGTGGACCCGCCGGCAGGGGACGGGTGGCTGGCGCCGTGAGGCAGGACGATGTCGTCGGCCACGGTGGCGACGTCGGGGTGGAGCAGCCGCACCAGGGCCAGGCCGGCGGCGCCACCGACGACCTGGGCGATGACGAACCCCGGCACGGAGGCCGGGGCGATGCCGGCGAAGGTGTCGGAGAACATCCGCCCGACGGTGACCGCCGGGTTGGCGAAGGAGGTGCTGGAGGTGAACCAGTAGGCCGAGCCGATGTAGGCGCCGACGGCCGGAGCCGCAAGGGCTCCCCGACCGGTTCGGGCCAGGGCGAAGATCAGCAGCACCAGCCCTCCGGTCGCCACGACCTCCGACAGCCCCGCCGGCCAGGACGCCCTGCCGTGCCCGGACAGCTGCACCGCGTCCAGCCCGTACATCGCATTGGCCAGCACAGCGCCGGCCACGGCCCCGAC
>DASSPC010000331.1:0-3771 GCA_035699865.1 Oryzihumus sp.
AGCACCATCCGGGGGTCGATGCGCCGCAGGAACTCGAACGGCATCTCCACCAGGGTGGAGGTGAGCCGGGCCAGCACCGCCTTGGCCTTGTCCGGGCCGAGGGTGGCCACGAGGACCTCCTCGGCGTAGGCCATGCCGCCCTGGCTGTAGTAGTGGCGGGCGGCGGCCAGCTCCTGGAACTCGCGCAGCACGGCGTCGCTGGTCTCGACGTCGATCTCCTCGAGCCGGGCGATCTCCGCGGTGAGGGCCTCGACCTCGGGCTCGCGCAGGCCCTTGAGGATCTGCGCGGACTGCTCCTTGCCGACCTGGACGAGCAGCACGGCCGCCTTGCGCAGCCCCGAGAGGTTGTCGATCGGGGTCATGGTCAGGGCCTCCGTTCGACGAGCCAGCCGCGCACCAGGCGGGCCACCTCGTCGGGCTGGTCATCGATGAACTGGCTGATCTCGTCGCGCATCGCGGCCCGCAGCTCGGCCTCGGGCGAGATCGGCTTCGGCGCCTCCAGCGCGGCCGGGGAGCCCAGGCCGGAGTCGATGGCCAGGGTCTGCGGCCGGGCGAGCTGGGCCCGCTCCTCGCGGTAGGCCTCGAGCTCGCCGAGGTCGACCGGGGTCCGCTCGACCTTGCGGCTGCGGCGGGCGAAGATGAACAGCGCCAGCGCCAGCAGCAGGACCAGGCCGACGGTCTTGCCCAGGTTGATCAGGTCGGACGTGCGCTTGTCGGACTCGGCCTGCGCCAGCTCCTTGGCCGCCGCGGCGGCGGCCTTGGTGTCGAACGGCAGCTTGTCGACCGTGACGACGTCACCGCGGGCGGTGTCCAGGCCGGCCGCGGAGGCGACCAGCGCGCTGATCTGCTTGGGGTCGGCCGAGCCGGTGGTGGCCGCGTCGAGGACGACCGCGACCGTCATCCGCTTGACCTGCCCCGGCGCCGCCGTGGTGTGGGTCTTCTGCGTGCCAACTGCGTTGGTCTGGTCGCCGGACTGCTTGGTGTACGTCGAGGCGGAGCCGCCGGTGCCGCTCGGCACGGAGATGTTGTCCGGACCGAGCACGCCGCCGACGGCGGCCCCGTTGCCCTTGAACGTCTCCTTGCTGGTGCTGACCGTCAGCGGGACCTGCTTCTTGTCCACGAGGTACTCCTCGCGGTCGACGGTCTGCTGGTCGTAGTTGAGCGAGGTGTCGACCCGCACGACGGCGTGGCCGGGGCCGACGACCTTGTCGAGCATCGACTGCACGGCGGCGGCGGTGGCGTCGGAGGCGGTGCGGCTCTGCTGGGCTCGGGCGTCGCTCAGGGCCGAGGACGCCCCGTCCTGCCCGGCGGCGCTGAGCACCTGGCCGCTGGCGTCGGCGACGGTGACCGCCGACGCGTCGAGCTTGGGCACGGCCGAGGAGACGAGATGCACCACGGCCTCGACCTGGCTGCTGGTCATCGAGGTGCCCGGAGCCGTCTTGACGAGCACCGAGGCGGTGGGCTTGGCCGCGTCGCTGGTGAAGACGTCCTGCTCGGGCAGGGCCAGGTGCACGACGGCGGCCTGCACCCCGTCGATCGACTCGATCGTCTTGCGCAGCTCACCCTCCAGCGCCCGCTGGTAGGTGACCTTCTGCTGGAAGTCGGAGGTGGTCAGGCTCTGCTTGTCCAGCAGCGAGTAGCCGTCGCCGTTGCCCCCGCCGGCGGGCAGGCCCTGACCGCTGAGGTTGATCCGCTGCTGGTAGACGTCGGCCTGCGGCACGAGGACCGTGGTGCCGCCGTCGGCGAGCTGGTAGGGCTCCTTGGCCTCGGTGAGCTTGGCGGTGATCGCCGCGGCGTCGGTCGAGGACAGGCTGGTGAACAGCGGGGCGTAGGTCGGCTGGGAGACCCACGACACGAAGAACGTGCCGCCGACGATGGCCGCCACGACGGCGATCGCGGTCATCGCCTTCTGGCCGGTGGTGAAGCCGGAGAACAGGTTGCGGGCGCGCGCCATCAGCGCCTTGGGGTCGAAGCCGTTCACATCTGCATCCGCATGATCTCGTTGAAGGCGTCCACGGCCTTGTTGCGCACGGCCACGGTCAGGCTCGTGGCCACCGACGCCTCGTTGGACGCGATCATGTAGTCGTGGATGTCGGTCAGGTCACCGGTGGCGGCCTTGACCGCCAGGTTGTCGCTGGTGCTCTGCAGGTCCTGTAGCTGCTGCAGGCTGTTGGACACGAGGCCGCCGAAGTCGACTCCCGGGGCGGCGGTGGCGGCAGCGGGGGCGGCCACCTGCGGCACGGGCAGCGCACCGATCGCGGAGATGGGAGGGATCATCGCGTCACTTCCCGAGCCCGAGCGCGGCCTGGTAGGCGTCCTGCGCCCGCTGCACGACCGACAGGTTCGCCTGGTAGGCCCGCTGGGCGATGATCAGCTGGCCCATCTGGTCGGCAAGGTCGATGTCGGGCAAGCGCACGTTGCCGTCCTTGTCGGCCAGCGGGTTGTCCGGCTGGTAGACGATCCGACCCTGGGCGCTGCCGAGCTCGATGCCGCCGACCTTGGCGCCACCGGCGTTGCCGTAGTCCTGCGCCTGCGCCACGACGTAGCGCGCCTGGAAAGCCGGACCGCTCGTCGGAGCGACGTCGTTGATGTTGGAGACGTTGTCGGACACGGCATCCAGCCACTTGCGGTAGACCACGAGCCCGGACCCGGCGTTGTTGATCGCGTCGAACATGCCCATCAGTTGCCCCCGATCGCCATGCGCAGCTGGCTGAACTTCGCCGTCATGGCCTCGACCGCGAGCGAGTAGGAGAGGTTCGTCTGCGCGCCGGCCAGCGTCTCCTCGTCGAGGTTGACGTTGTTGCCGTTGGTGTTCGTCGGCTCGAGCGAGCGCGCGAGGGTCGGTGTCGCGTCGACCGGGTCACCCCCGGCCGCGAGCGTGCTGCGCAGGCTGTCCTCGAAGTCGACCTTGCCGGCGAGGAAGCCGGGGGTCTCGATGTTCGCGATGTTGTCCGCGATGGTGCGCTGACGCAGGGCCAGGCCCGACAGCGCCTGGTGCAGCGCGCTCATCGTGACGTCGCCAAGAGGCTCCGGCATTGAGGTCTTTCCTCCAGCAGCGGTCGACGGGTCAGGCCCCTCGGGAGGGGCCTGTGGGCGGGGGCACCGCCTGTCCGTGGCAGCCGCTGGTCGTCCGTGACCGGGCCCCTCATCGGCGCACCCCCTGGGGACCTGAGGACTTGTGCCAAGTCCTGGCACAACGCGGTATGCCGGGTGGCCACGGGGAGGGCCGCGCAAGGCCCGAACCCCTCACCTGCGGCCGGTGGCCGCCGATAGGTGGAGCGACCGCAACGCACGGACGCAACGCGCGAGGAGCTCGAAGGAGGGCCCGTGTTCGAGCTTTCCGAGATGGAGGAGATCGTCCAGGAGTTCCTGGTCGAGTCGCACGAGAACCTCGACCAGCTGGACCGCGACCTGGTCCAGCTCGAACGTGACCCCGGCTCCCGCGAGCTGCTGGCCGCCATCTTCCGCACCATCCACACGATCAAGGGCACCAGCGGCTTCCTGGCGTACGGCCGGCTCGAGCAGGTCAGCCATGTCGGCGAGGGCCTGCTGAGCCGGTTGCGTGACGGCGAGCTGGAGCTGGACTTCGAGCGCGCGGCGGCCCTGCTCGACCTGGTCGACGCCATCCGGACCGTGCTGTCCTCGATCGAGGCGACCGGCCAGGAGGGCGAGCACGACTTCTCCGCCCTCGTCGCCCGGCTGGAGCGGCTGCAGTCCGCGGACCCGGAGCCGGCACCGGCCCGGACGGAGGCGCCCCGGCCGGCCGCGGTG
>DASSPC010000332.1:0-2841 GCA_035699865.1 Oryzihumus sp.
CGACCAGGAGCGCGTGGACAAGGGCGTCGCCTACGTGCACGCCGAGGTCGACAAGCTGCTCGGCAAGGGCCGGATCGGCCACGACAAGGCCAACCGCCTCAAGGCCCTCATCACCGGGTCGACGAGCAAGGAGGGCTTCGCCGACGCCGAGTTCGTCATCGAGGCCGTCTTCGAGGAGATGTCGGTCAAGAAGCAGGTCTTCGCCGAGGTCGAGGCCGTGGTCTCCGCCGAGGCGGTCCTCGCGACCAACACCTCCTCGCTGTCGATCACCGAGATGGCCAAGGACCTGCAGCACCCCGAACGGGTCGTGGGCTTCCACTTCTTCAACCCGGTCGCGGTCATGCCGCTGCTGGAGATCGTCAAGGGCGAGGCGACGGACGAGGCCACGCTCGCGACGGCCTTCGCGACGGGCAAGGCGCTGAAGAAGACCACCATCCTGGTCAAGGACTCCCCCTCGTTCATCGTCAACCGCCTCCTCGGCCGGTTCATGGGCGAGGTCGCCAAGGTGGTCGACGAGGGCACCCCGATCGAGGTGGCCGACCGGGCGTTCGCCGGCCTGGCGCCGATGCCGCCGTTCATCCTGCTCGGGCTCGTCGGCCCGGCGATCGCGCTGCACAACAACGAGACCCTGGCCCGGGCCTTCCCCGAGCGCTTCTACGTCTCGGAGAACCTGCGCCGCATCGTCGAGGCGAAGAAGCCGGCCATCTACATCTGGCCCGAGGGCAAGCCGGTCGTCGACCCCGAGGTCGAGGCGCTGTTCGAGAAGCCGGCCGACCCGGTCGTGCTCACCACCGAGCAGGTCCGCGAGCGCGTGCTCTCGGTCCTCGCCGAGGAGGCCCGCCTCATGCTCGACGAGGGCGTCGCCGCCGGCCCGCAGGACATCGACCTGGCCATGATCACCGGCGCCGGCTTCTCGTTCTGGAACGGCGGCCTGACCCCGCTGCTGGACCGCACCGGAGTCGCCGAGAAGGTCACCGGCCAGCGCTTCCTGCCGAAGGGCGCCGCCAGCGTCCCGGCCTGATCCCCCGCACCGCCACGCGTGGCCGGCATACCCACCAGGTATGCCGGCCACGCGCCTGTGCGGGCACCTCACCAACCGGAGGTGGCCGGGGTCGACCGAACGGCTCGACCTGACCGGAGCCCCCGCCGGGGCCGGCCGTGGCGTGGCAGCGTGCCTGCGTGGACCTTCACCGACCCGACCGCGTCGCCGGGGCCGCCCTGGGCGGCCGCCGTCGCGGTGGCACTCCTGACCGCCGCGTGCGGCCACGTGGCGGTGGGCGAGGTGGGGGCCTCCGGTGCCCCTGGCCGGCACGGGACGTCGACGGCCGCGGCCGCCGTCGACACCCCCGGGAACGCCGTCCGCAGCACGCCCACGGGCAGACCGGTCCGCACGACAGCCGGCCGGCCGACAGACCCGTGGGCACCCGTCAGCGCGGCGGCCGACGCGTGGGCGGCCTGGCGACCGGTCCTCACCGGAGTGCGCGAGGCGCGCCCCGCCGACGTGACCTCGCTGCGGACCCGGACCCGCGCCGTGCTGGAGCGCGACTGGACGATGGAGCTCGGACCCGGGTCGGTCCTGGCGCACCACCACGGAGAGACCGTGCTGCGGGTCGGGCAACCCGGCGCGGCATGGGACCTGGAGGTGCACCTACCGGCCGTCCCCGTCGCCCTGCAGGGCTGGACCGCGATCGCCCGCCGGCCCGGCACCATCTGCTCCCGCAAGGCCGGGGTCTGCCTCCGGCTGCCGATCCCGCAGCGGCCGGGGGCACCCAGCCTGGAGATCGCGGCCCAGATGGTGTGGATGGAGGCGGTCGGCCGCGTCGCCCTGCAGGAATCGGCCGTGGAGCTGCTTCCGCCCGCCGGTGTCGGCGCGCCGCCGATCGGCGTGGCACGGACCGACTCCCCGGTCGGACCGCTCGACTGCCTCCTGCTGGCCCGCGACGAGCCGCACCTGATGGCCCTCGAGGGCAGGGCGGCCCGGCTGTGGGGCGCCTCGCCCGACGCGGCGGCCCTGTGCGTCGACGTCCGGGGGATGATCGTGGTTGCCCCGCCCGGCTCCTCCTGGCTGCCGCCCTTCTACACCGCCCTCCGGGCCGGTGCCGACCCCACCGCGGGCACCCTGCCGCTCCCCCTGAGCCGCTGAGCGGGACGGTCCTCGCGGGGCCCCGCGACGAAGGGCCCCCGCGCCCCGGCGTTGACGTGGTCGTTATCGGATGGTTTGCTCGCAGGGGTCACGAGAACGCTGGCGACTCGTCCGTATCTCATATGTGATCTACACTCGGGGCCATGACCGAGGACTACCTGGCCCGGATCGGCACTCTCATCCGAGACGCCCGTCGCCACAAGAGCATGACGCAGAACGAGCTTGCTCTCGCACTCGGCACCAGCCAGAGCGCCGTGGCTCGCATCGAACAGGGCAAGCAGAATCTCAGTCTTGAGATGCTTGCCCGCATCGGAGAGTGTCTCGACTCCGAGTTCGTCTCCCTCGGCCACTCCGGCGCGCAGCACCTGCGCATCGTCGGCGGCACCAAGCTCTCCGGTGCCATCGACGTCAAGACCAGCAAGAACGCCGCCGTCGCGCTGCTGTGCGCCTCGCTGCTCAACCGCGGCCGCACCACGCTGCGCAACCTGGCGCGCATCGAGGAGGTCAACCGCATCCTCGAGGTGCTGACCAGCATCGGGGTCAAGGCCCGCTGGCTACCGGACAGCAACGACCTCGAGCTCGTCCCGCCGGCCCGCCTCGACCTCGCCGGCATCGACGTCGACGCGGCGCGGCGCACCCGCACCGTGATCATGTTCCTCGGGCCGCTGCTGCACGAGTACCCCGAGTTCCAGCTGCCT
>DASSPC010000333.1:0-12587 GCA_035699865.1 Oryzihumus sp.
ATGAGCCAGATGCGCGAGGGCGTCAAGGCGATCCACGCCGAGGTCGACATCCAGGTCGCCGCCAGCCTGGGCATGCTCACCCAGGAGCAGGTCGACGACCTGCGCGACATGGGCGTGCACCGCTACAACCACAACCTCGAGGCCGGCAGGTCCTACTTCCCCCAGGTCGTCACCACCCACACGTGGGAGGAGCGCTGGGAGACCTGCCAGATGATCAAGGACTCCGGCATGGAGCTGTGCTGCGGCGGGCTGGTCGGCATGGGCGAGACCATCGAGCAGCGGGCCGAGCTCGCCGCCCAGCTCGGGGAGCTCGAGCCGCACGAGGTGCCGCTGAACTTCCTCAACCCGCGCCCCGGCACGCCGTTCGGCGACCTGCCGGTCATGGAGGCCAACGACGCGCTGCGCACCATCGCGGCGTTCCGCCTGGCCCTGCCGCGCACGATCCTGCGCTACGCCGGCGGCCGCGAGCTGACCCTGGGCGACCTGGGCACCCGCGACGGCCTGCTCGGTGGCATCAACGCGGTCATCGTCGGCAACTACCTGACCACCCTGGGCCGCGACCCCAAGGACGACCTGGCCCTGCTGGACGACCTCAAGATGCCGATCAAGGCGCTCAACGCGACCCTCTGACGGCCGTGACGACGACCGGTATGACGGGTGCCCCCGTCTGGTGCGGCCGTTGCGGTGAGGCAGCGGCCGAGGGAGACCACGGTGCGTGCGCCCGGGCGCTGGAGCTGGAGCCCCCGCGCTACTGCGTGGCGTGCCGGCGCCGGATGAAGGTGCAGGTAACACCGGGCGGCTGGAGCGCCACCTGCGTCGAGCACGGGTTCAGCGAGACGTCGACCTGGGGTCGGTGATCCGCTCCTCCTCGCGGCTCAGCTGCAGGAGCACCACGGGCAGCACGAACGGCACGACGAGCAGCTCGAGCCAGTCCCACAGGGTGTTGCCCCGGAAGCCGGTCCACGCCCAGCCGAGGACGTAGCCGCCGAGCACGAGGACGACGAACACCAGCCCGGCCACGCCAAGGCCCACGACCCACACCAGCTCCAGGCGGGTGTGGGTCCGCAGCCACAGCGGCAGCAGCGCGAGCACGACCGGCAGCACCAGCAGGTGCAGCCAGTCCCACAGGGTGTTGCCCCGGAAGCCGGTCCACGCCCAGCCACCGAGGTAGCCCCCGAGCGCGCACACCGCGACCAGGCCGACCGCCCCGCCGAACGCCACCGTGTGCCGCCGTCGCACGACCATGGCGCCAGCATCACCACGCGGTCCCCGGGGCGGTTCCCTCAGGTGGACGAGTCCCGGGTGAAGACTTCACCGCTCCAGGGTGTGGTGAAGTCTTCACTCCGCCGCCCCAGAGCCCGCTCGAACGCGATCCACGGTGCCGCCGCGCGTGCCACCCTGAGCGCATGGACGTGTCCTTCGTCCGCAGCGACGGCATCACCGACCACGACGCCGGTGAGGTCGAGGCGCTGCTGGCCAGGGACGACGGCTTCGTCTGGGTCGACGTGCCCGAGTGGGACGAGTCGGCCGAGCACCTGCTGCGGGACGTGCTGCACTGCCACCCGCTGGTGCTCGACGCGTGCCGGACGCGCAACCACGTGCCGACGGTCCACCGCTACGAGGAGCACCTCTTCGTCGTCATCCACGCGCCGCTGCGGGGCGAGCAGGGACACGTCCACCTGCTCGAGCTCGACCAGGTCATCGGCGCGAACTACCTGGTCACGGTCCACGGGCCGCGCAACCCGGTCGTCCCCGAGGACGAGGTGACCCGCGAGACCGTCTCGGTGCACTACCGCGTGGCCCGGGGCCGGTTCCACCCCGCCGCGCCGTCGGAGCTGTCCTACGCCATCGGCTCGGCGGTCGCCCGCCGCCAGCGAGCCCTGGTCAGTGAGGTCGCCGAACGCCTGCCCGACCTGGAGAAGGAGGTCATGGACTCCAACTTCCGCCGGCCCGAGGAGCTGCTGGACAAGCTGTTCCTGCTGCGCCACGAGCTGCTCATCGCCCGCACCATGGCAGCGCAGTCGGCCGACATCTACGCGCGGGTGCAGTCGCTGGAGCGGTTCGTCGCCGAGGAGGACCGCGACCTGGCCAGGGACCTGACCGAGCAGTTCGACCGGGTGCGCAGCGTCGCCGACGGCGAGAGCCAGTTCCTCTTCGGCGTCATCGACCTCTACCAGACCCGCGTCACCACGAAGATGACCGTGGCGATGGAGCGGCTGGCCGTCATCGCCGCGATCACCCTGCCCATCACCGCCATCGCCTCCGTCTACGGCATGAACATGATCGTCAACCAGAGCACCCACGTCGGCCAGCTCCTCGTCGTGCTCGCGGTGATGCTCGCGATCAGCGGCTGGCTGCTGCGCTGGACCAAGCGCCAGGGCTGGTGGTGAGGTCGGCGCGAGGACTTCGCCACAGCATGACGTGGTGAGGGCTTCGCCTCAGCCGCCGACCTCGGTGAGCCGCCGCTGCAGGAACGCCCGCTCGGCCGCGTTGTCGGTCAGGTCCAGGGCCTGCCGGTATGCCGTGGCCGCCTCCCCGGCGCGACCCAACCGGCGCAGCAGGTCGGCCCGGGCGGCCGGCAGGTAGCGGTAGCCGGCCAGCGCATCGGCGTCGAGGGCGTCGAGGGCGGCCAGGCCCGCGGCCGGCCCGTCGCGCATCGCCACCGCCGCGGCCCGGTTGAGGGCGACCACCGGGGACGGCCACGCCTGCAGCAGCAGGTCGTAGAGGCCGACCACCTGCCGCCAGTCGGTCTCCGCCCAGCTCGGCGCCTCGGCGTGCAGCGCGGCGATCGCCGCCTGCAGGGCGAACCGCCCCGGCCGCCCGCCGCGCAGCGCGTCCATGACCAGGACCCGCCCGTCCGCCACCTGCGCGCGGTCCCAGCGGGTGCGGACCTGGTCCTCCAGCAGCACCAGCTCGCCGGCCTCGTCGACGCGCGTGGCCCGTCGGGCGTCGGTGAGCAGCAGGAGCGCGAGCAGGCCGCGGACCTCCCGCTCGTCGGGCATGAGCTCCAGCAGCACCCGGGCCAGGTCGAGGGCGCGCGCCACGAGGTCGGGCCGGACGAGGGTGTCGCCGGAGGGCGCGGTGTGCCCGGTCGTGAAGACCAGGTGCACCACGGTCAGCACCGCGTCGAGCCGCTCGGGCAGCTCGTGGGTCTCCGGCACCCGGTAGGGGATGCGGGCGGCCGTGATCTTCTTCTTCGCCCGGGTGACCCGCGCCGCCATGGTCGGCTCGCTGACCAGGAAGGCGTGCGCGATCTCCGGGGTGGTCAGCCCGCAGACCAGGCGCAGGGTGAGGGCCACCTGCGCCTCCCGGGCCAGCGCCGGGTGGCAGCAGGTGAACACCAGCCGGAGCCGGTCGTCGGCGATGTCGCCGCCGTCCGGCCGTTCGCCCGGCCCGTCCCCGGTCATCTCGGGCTCGACCAGCAGGGGCAGCTTGGTGCGCAGCGTCGAGGCCCGGCGCAGCGCGTCGAGCGCCTTGCGCTTGGCCGTGGTGGTCAGCCAGGCGCCGGGGTTGCGCGGCACCCCGTCGCGCTCCCAGGCCTCGACCGCGGTGAGGAACGCCTCCTGGGAGCACTCCTCGGCCAGGTCGAGGTCGCGGGTGAGGCGCACCGTCGCGGTGAGCACGTGGGCCCACTCGCGCCGGTGCGCCTCCGCGAGCGCCTCGCGGACCCGCTCACGCTGCGCAGCCAAGCGATCAGCCCTGCTCCGGGAACTCCATGACCGGGCGCACCTCGACCCCGCCGAACGGCGCCGGGCACAGCCTGCTGATCTGCAGGGCGTGGTCGAGGTCCTTGGCCTCGATGAGGTAGAAGCCGCCGAGCGCCTCCTTGGTCTCCGCGAACGGGCCGTCGGTGACCACGTCGCCGCGGATCGAGGTGGCGGTGGCGGTCGGCTGCAGCGCGTTGCCGCCCAGGATCTGCCCGCCGAGCTCGACCACCTGCTCGGCGAACCGGTTGTGCGCCTCCATCGCCTGCTGCCAGACGGTCGGGTCGGGGTTGTCGTAGCCGGACTCGTTCTCGTAGATCAGGACCAGGTACTGAGCCATCGCGGTTCTCCTGTCGGCAGTCGGTGTGCTCGGACATGACCTCGACGAACGGGCCGCGCCGGAATCGACAGCCCCAGTCTCGGTCCCCGGTGCCCGCGGAGCCAGCCACACGGCATGCAGGACAATCGGTGGCGATGAGCGACCTCGACGACCTGCTCGCGTTCGACCGCGACCACCTGTGGCACCCGTACTCCTCGGCGCTGACGCCCTCGACCCCGCACCTGGTCGAGTCGGCCGGCGGCGTGCGCCTGCGCCTGCGCCTGGCGTCCGGCGAGCGGCGCGAGGTCGTCGACGCGATGTCCTCGTGGTGGTGCGCGGTCCACGGGTATGCCGTGCCGCAGCTCGACGCCGCGGCCCACCGGCAGCTGTCCCGGATGAGCCACGTGATGTTCGGCGGGCTGACCCACGAGCCGGCGGTCGAGCTGGGTCGGCGGCTCATCGACCTGGCGCCCCGGCCCGAGGGCGCCGACGCGTCGCCGCTGCAGCACGTGTTCTTCGCCGACTCCGGCTCGGTCTCGGTCGAGGTCGCGCTGAAGATGGCGTGGCAGCTGCACGTCAACGCCGGGCGCCCGCGCCGCAAGCTGTTCACGATCCTCGGCGGCTACCACGGCGACACGTTCGCGCCGATGAGCGTCACCGACCCGGTCGGCGGCATGCACACCCTGTTCACCGGGGTGCTGCCCGAGCAGGTCTTTGCCCCGCGCCCGCCGGCCGGCCTCGACGTCGGCCCCGACGACTCGGCGATGGTCGAGTGGGAGCGCGCGACCCGCGAGCTCTACGCCCGCTACGCCGACGACATCGCCGCGGTGGTCGTCGAGCCGCTGCTGCAGGGCGCCGGCGGCATGCACGTCTACAGCCCGTATGCCGTGCAGGTGCTCGCGAGCCTGGCGCGCGAGCACGGCGCGCTGGTCATCTTCGACGAGATCGCGACCGGCTTCGGGCGCACCGGCACGCTGTGGGCGGCGCAGCGCTGCGGCGTGGTGCCCGATGTGATGACCGTCGGCAAGGCGCTCACCGGGGGCTACCTCACGCTCGCCGCGGTGCTGTGCACCCCCGAGGTGGCGCAGGGCGTCAGCGGCGGCGCGTCCGGCGCGCTGATGCACGGCCCGACGTTCATGGCCAACCCGCTGGCCTGCGCCGTGGCCCTGGCCAGCCTGGACCTGCTCCAGGCCAACGACTGGCAGGCCCAGGTGGCGCGGCTGGAGGAGGGGCTGACCCGCGGGCTCAAGCCGGCCGCCGACCTGCCGCACGTCAGGGACGTCCGGGTGCTCGGCGGGGTCGGCGTGATCCAGCTCGACGAGCCGGTGCGCACCGCCGAGGTCGCCGCGGCCGCGATCGAGCGCGGGGTGTGGGTGCGCCCGTTCCGCGACCTCGTCTACACGATGCCGCCCTACGTCAGCACCGCGGAGGACGTCGCCACGATCTGCTCGGCCCTGGCCGGCGCCGTCGCCGAGGTCCACGGCGCCTGACCGATCTCTCCGCCGAGAGGGACGTTTCTCGGGGTTTGAGGAGGCCCCAAACCCGAGAAACGTCCCTCTCGGCGAGGTCGGTGGGGGCGTCCAGGGGGTGACCCCGTGGGCGGGAGGCGGCCCGGGGTGCGGCACCCTTGGCTGGTGAGCTGGTTCCTCGATGACCTGGCGGCCCGCGCCGCCGAGCGGGAGCGCCTGGGCCTGACCCGGCACCTGGTGCCCCACACCCCGGCGAGCCAGGGCGGCCTGCTCGACCTGGCCGGCAACGACTACCTCGGGCTGCTGCACCGCCCCGACGTCATCGCCAGCGCGGTCGCCGCGGCCCGGCAGTACGGCGGCGGCGCCGGGGCGTCCCGCCTCGTGACCGGTTCCCTGGACCTGCACGAGCGCCTCGAGCGCGAGCTGGCCGCGCTGACCGGCAGCGCCGGCGCCCTGGTGTTCTCCACCGGCTACGCCGCCAACCTCGGTGCCGTGACGGCCCTCACCGACGCCGACACCCTCGTCGTCTCCGACGCCCACGTCCACGCCTCGCTGATCGACGCCGCCCGGCTGTCCCGGGCGCAGGTCGCCGTCGCCGCCCACAACGACCTCGCCGACGTCGAGCGCCTGCTGCGCGACCGCACCCAGCGCAGGGCCATGGTCGTGGTCGAGTCCGTCTACAGCGTCCTCGGTGACGCCGCGCCGCTGGCGGAGCTGGCCGACCTGGCCGGCCGCCACGACGCCGTGCTGCTGGTCGACGAGGCGCACGGCCTCGGCGTCGTCGGCGAGCGCGGCGAGGGCCTGGGCGCCGCCCTCGGGCTGACCGGGCTGGACCACGTGGTGCTGACCGCCACGCTGTCCAAGTCGCTGGCGGCGCAGGGCGGGGCGGTCCTCGGCCACGCCGCGGTGCGCGAGCACCTGGCCAACACCGCCCGCACCTTCATCTACGACACCGGCCTCGCGCCGGCCGCCGCCGGCGCTGCCCTCGGTGCGCTGCGGGCCCTGAGGCACGACCCGGACCTGCCCGGCCGGGTGCGCGCCAACGCGGCCACCCTGGCCGAGGCGTGCGGCGTCGACGCCCCGGCCGGGGCGGTGCTGTCGGTGCCGATGCCCGGGCCCCGGGAGGCCCTGGCCGCGGTCGAGGAGGCAGCGGGGCACGGCATACGGATCGGGTGCTTCCGGCCCCCGTCGACACCGGACGGCACGAGCCGGCTGCGGATGACCGCGCACGCGCATCACACCCGCGACGAGCTGGCCCTGGCCGCCAAGGTGCTGCGCGAGGTGACCGGCCGTGCCTGACCTGCCCCCCGTCATCGTCGTCACCGGCACCGGCACCGAGATCGGCAAGACCGTCGTCACCGCGGCGCTGGCCGCCAGCCTCCTCCACCGCGGTCTGCGCGTCACCGTCGTCAAGGCGACCCAGACCGGGCTGCGGCCGGGCGAGCCCGGGGACGTCGACGAGGTCGCGGCCCTGGCCGGAGACGTCCGTGCGCGTGAGCTGGTCCGCCTGCCCGACCCGCTGGCCCCCGACGCAGCCGCTCGGGTCGCCGGGGTGGAGATCCCCACGGTGGCCGAGCACGCCGACGCCGTCATGCACCTCGTCAGGGACGGCAGCGCCGACGTCGTCCTCGTCGAGGGCGCCGGTGGCCTGCTGGTGCGCATGGACTCCGACGGCGCGACCATCGCCGACCTGGGCACCGCGCTGGAGGCCCGGGGTGCGCGGGTGGGCTTCCTCGTCGTGGCGACCGCCGGGCTGGGCACGCTCAACCACAGCGCCCTGACCGCCGAGGCGCTGCGCCACCGCGGGCTGGACTGCCTCGGCTTCGTCATCGGCTCCTGGCCCGAGCACCCCGACCTGGCCATGCGCTGCAACCTCGAGGACCTGCCCGCCGTCACCGGCGCCCCGCTGCTGGGCTGGGTGCCCGAGGGCGCCGGCCGCTGGGAGCCGGAGCGGTTCCGTGCCGAGGCACCGGCGTGGCTTCGGGTTGAATGACCGCATGACCCGCACCCCGGCATACCGCGTCTGCTTCGTCTGCTCCGGCAACATCTGCCGCTCGCCGATGGGCGAGGTCATCCTGCGGTCGATGCTGGAGGAGGCCGGGCTGGACACCCTGGTCGAGGTCACCTCGGCCGGCACCGGTGGCTGGCACGAGGGCGAGGGCGCCGACCCCCGCACCGTGCGCACCCTGGACGAGCACGGGTATGACGGGTCCGCCCACGTCGCGCACGAGTTCCTCCCGGAGTGGTTCGAGGAGCTCGACCTCGTGCTCGCCGCCGACCTGGGCCACGTGCGACAGCTGCAGCGGTGGGCGCCGACGGTGGCCGACCAGGACAAGGTCCGGTTGATGCGCGAGTTCGATGGGGCGGCGGTCGCGGCCGGGACGCTGGAGGTCGACGACCCCTGGCACGGCGGGGAGGCCGAGTTCCAGCGCTGCCTGGCCGAGGTCCGCGCCGCCTGCCACGGGGTGGTCGCGCACCTGGCGGCCGAGCTGGCCGCGACCCGCAGATGACGAGGGCGCCCCGCGCGTCGACCGGCCTGGTGATCGCGGTCGTCGCGGCGGTGCTGTTCTCCGTCAACGGCACCGTGAGCAAGGTCGTGCTCCAGCACGGGCTGTCCTCGCTGGAGCTGGTCTCGGTCCGCAGCGCCGGGACTGCCCTGGTGCTGCTCGGGATCACTGCGACCACCCGACCCCGGGCGCTGCGGGTGGGCTGGCGCGAGCTGGGGTTCCTCGTCGCCTACGGCGTGACCGGCATCGCGATGGTGCAGTGGCTGTACTTCGTCGCGCTGCAACGGCTCCCGGTCGGGGTCGCGCTGCTGTTCGAGTACACCGCGCCGCTGATGGTGGCGCTGTGGGTGCGGTTCGTGCAGCGCCAGCCGGTGCGCTCCCGGCTCTGGCTCGGCCTCGCCTGCGCGCTGGGTGGGCTGGCCCTGGTCGCCCAGTTCTGGAAGGGCCTGGTGCTCGACCCGCTCGGCCTGGTCTCGGCGGTGGGCGCCGGTGCGGCGCTGGCGACGTACTACCTCATGGGCGAGGCCGGCCAGCGCCAGCGCGACCCCATCTCCCTCATGGGCTTCAGCTTCGGCTTCTCGGCGGTGCTCTGGGCGGCGGTGCAGCCGTGGTGGACCTTCCCGTTCGACCGGATGGGCCAGGCGGTCGAGCTGCCGGGCGCCGTGCCCGGGGCGGCGCCCCTGTGGCTGCTCGTGCTGTGGGTGATCCTGCTCGGCACGGTGGCGCCGTTCCTGCTCGTGCTGGTGGCGGTGACCCACCTCGGCGCGGCCCGGGTCGGCCTGGTCGGGATGCTGGAGCCGGTGGGCGCCGGCGTGATCGCCTGGGTGCTGCTCGGGGAGTCGCTGACCCCGGTGCAGGTGGCGGGCTCGGTGGTGGTCCTGGTCGGGATCGCGCTGGCCGAGACCGCGCGCCAGCAGGTCGGCCCACCGGCCGAGGAGGCGACGCCGCTGCCCGAGGGCGTCGCCCCCTGACGGGCCCAGTCCCGTTGATACGACGGCGGAGCGGCCGGTAGACATGCCCCCATGACCGAGCAGGGGATGACGCCGCAGCTGGCCGCCGAGATCGAGCGGGGTTTCGCCGCCAGGGACCGCAACGACATGGGTCCGACGATCGCCTACTTCGAGGAGCTGCTGACCCGCTACCCGGGCAACGCCCACGTCCTCTACGAGGTCGGTGGGTCCTACGACACCGCCGGCCGCGAGGACGAGGCGGTCGCGTACTACGAGCAGGCCATGGCCGCCGGGCTCGCCGGCGACACCCTGCGCACGTGCCTGCTGCAGTACGGCAGCACCCTGCGCAACCTCGAGCGGCATGACGAGTCGGTCGCCGTCCTGTCCCGCGCCTGCGAGCAGTTCCCGGGGTACGCGTCGCTGCGCCTCTTCCTCGCCCTCACCCTGCACGCCGCCGGTCGCAGCGACGCCGCCGTCGGCGAGCTGCTCGAGGTGGCCGCCGACCACATCGACACCGCCGACGTGCAGCGCTACGAGCCGGCGCTGCGCGGCAACGCGGAGTACCTGCGCGACCTCGACGCCGGCGTCGGCACGGCCTGACCGCTGGGGGTGTCGGTCGGCCGGAACCGGGTCGACCATGGAGCCGTGGGTGCAGAGAACCCCGACCCGCCCACCGCGCGGGCCCCGGAGACCTACCTGTGGCCGATCCTGGCGATGGTCGCCGCGATCCTGCCGCAGGTCCTGGTCCCGGCCCGGTTCCGGGTCGGGCCGGTCCCCCTGGTGCCCCTCATCGAGCTCGCTGCCGTGGCCGTGATGGTCCTCATCGCCGCCCGACCTGGACCGGTGCCCCGCGGAGCCCGACCCGTGGTGCTGACCCTGTTCGGCGTGCTGGTCGGCGCCAACACGGTCGGCGCGGGGCGCCTGGTCTCCCTGGTCCTCGACGGCCACCCCGTGGACGGCTCGGCGCTGACGGCGAACCGGCTCCTCGTCGCGGGCGCCCTGGCCCTGTCGACCAACATGTTCACCTTCGCCCTGCTCTACTGGCAGCTCGACGGCGGAGGTCCCTGGACGCGCGCCCGGGGACCGGCGCAGCGCCCCGACTTCCAGTTCCCGCAGACCCTCGACCGGGACCTCGGCGGGCCCGACTGGATCCCCCACTTCGGGGACTACCTCTACCTGGCCTTCACCAACCTGGTCTCGTTCAGCCCGGCCGACGCCGCCCCGCTCACCGGCCGGGCCAAGACGCTGATGGCCCTGCAGTCCCTGGTCGCCCTGGCGGTCATCGTCGTGGTGCTCTCGAGGGTGATCAACATCCTCCCCGCGCCGGCCGGCTGAGCCCGCGCGCAGCTGTCACCGGTCACCTGCGGGCAGGGACGGCTCCAGGGCCGGCTCCAGGACCGCGGCAGCCCAGGCGAGCAGCTCCTCGTCCGCCCCGGGACGCGCCACGCACTGCAGTCCCAGCGGCAGCCCGCCCGGCGCACACCCTGCCGGCAGCCCGACCGCCGGCAGGCCGGCCTGGCTCCACGGCAGGCTCATCACCGAGCTGCCCGTGTCCGCCAGCCCCTCCGGCGCGGGGCCGACCGCCGAGGGCGCCACCCACAGGTCGAGCTCCTCGGCGTCCATCCGCGAGACGAGCCCGGCACGGTGCACCGCGCACCCGGCAAGCGCCTCGTCGTACTCCTGGCGGGTGACCGTCTGGCCCTGCCGGATCGCGGCGACGGTCTCGGGCCGGTAGCGCTCGCCGTGCGCGGCGAACCACGCCTCGTGCGTCCGCGCGATCTCGTAGCGCCCCACGTCGACCTGCCGCTGGGCGAGCGCCTCGAGGTCGCCCACCGCCGGCACCCGTCGCACGACGACCCCCGCGTCGCGGAGCCGGTCCAGCGCCGCCTCGAACCCGGCACGACCCTCCCCCGACACCAGGTCCAGGTAGGGCCCCTCGGGCACCCCGACCACCAGCGGCCGGCCCGGCACCGCCCGCGGCATCCACCCGTCCACGACCACCGAGGCCGCCAGCGCGACGTCGGCGACAGCGCGTGCCAGCAGGCCCACGGCGTCGAAGCTCGGCGCGTTGGCGATCACCCCGGCGACCGGGATGCGCCCGTGCGTGGGGCGGAAGCCGGTGACCCCGCAGTAGGCCGCCGGGCGGATCGTCGAGCCCACCGTCTGCGTGCCCACCCCCAGGGTGACCAGCCCCGCCGCCACCGCCGCCGCCGACCCGCTGCTCGACCCACCCGGCGTGTGTCCCAGCGCCAGCGGGTTGCGGGTGGGTCCCGGTGCGGCATGGGCGAACTCGGCCGTCACCGTCTTGCCCAGGACCAGCGCGCCGGCCTCCCGAAGCCGGCGCACCACGGACGCCTCGGGCCCGGCGAGGACCTGCGGCGGCAGGGTCGAGCCGGCCGTCGTCGCCAGCCCGTCCACCCGCACCACGTCCTTGACCCCCACCGTGGCGCCGAACAGCGCCGGCCGGTCCGGGCCGGGCGACCAGCGGCGGGAGAGCCGTCCGGCCTCGGCCAGGACGCGGCGGCACCGGTCCGGCTCCGGCACGAACGCCTGCAGCACCGGGTCGTGTGCCTGGACGCGCTCCACCGCCGTCGCGGCGTGCTCGTGCAGGTCGGGGGCGGCGCACAGCGCCGCGACCTCCTGCACCAGGCCTCGCGCCCACGGGAAGGTGTGGTCCACGCCCGCAGGCTAGGCCCGCGGCCGTCCCGCGGGCGGGACGCCGGACCCGGTATGCCGTGTCGCCGGCTGGCCGTCGTCCCGGGCGGCTCGACCCGTCTGGGATGATGGCCACCATGGCCTCGCTTGCTGACGCGACCCCGCCCATCGCCCTCGGCGCCCTCGACGGCCGCTACCGCGGCGCCGTCGCGCCGCTGGTCGACCACCTCTCGGAGGCGGCCCTCAACCGCGAGCGCGTGCGCGTCGAGGTCGAGTGGCTGATCCACCTGACCAGCCACGGCGTCGTGCCGGGCGTGCGCGCCCTCAGCGAGGCCGAGCAGGCCCGGCTGCGCGCGGTGGTCGACGGCTTCGGCCCGGCCGACGTGGCCGAGCTCGCCGAGATCGAGCGCGAGACGGTCCACGACGTCAAGGCGGTCGAGTACTACCTCAAGCGCCGGCTGACCGAGGCCGCCGACTCCGACGTGGCCAGCCTGTCGGAGCTGGTCCACTTCGCCTGCACCAGCGAGGACATCAACAACCTGTCCTACGCGCTCATGGTCAAGGGCGCGGTCACCGACGTGTGGCTGCCCCGCGCGACCGCGCTGGTCGACGCCGTCGCCGCGATGGCCCGCGACCTGCGTGACGTCCCGCTTCTGGCGCACACCCACGGCCAGCCCGCGACCCCCACGACGATGGGCAAGGAGCTGGCGGTGCTCGCGCACCGCCTGCGCCGGCAGCTCGCCAGGGTCGGCCGGGCCGAGTTCCTCGGCAAGCTCAACGGCGCCACGGGGACCTATGGCGCGCACCTGGCCGCGGTGCCCGAGGCGGACTGGCCGGCCATCAGCCGGGCCTTCGTCGAGGGCCTGGGCCTGACGTGGAACCCGCTCACCACCCAGATCGAGAGCCACGACTGGCAGGCCGAGCTCTACGCCGACATCGCCCGGTTCAACCGGGTGCTGCACAACCTGTGCACCGACGTGTGG
>DASSPC010000334.1:0-7584 GCA_035699865.1 Oryzihumus sp.
TCCCGGACGGCACCGAGACCAGCCAGCCGTGACCGGAGGCCACCGTGCCCAGGGCGAACAGCCCCGCGCACTCGGGCCACTGCCACACCTGCAGCCCCGCAACCTGGTTGGTGTCCAGGCCGAGCCACAGCCGGACGACGAACGTCCCCGCCGCCACGCCGGCCACGAGCAGCGCCACCGTCGAGCCGGTGGGCGCGCCGCCGCGCCGCATCCGTGGTGAGGCGCCGGCGGTCCGCCACCACGCTGCATACCCGGTGGCGAACAGCAGCAGGACCGGCAGGAACCACAGGGGGCCGGTGTCGAGGGTGGGCACGAGGCGGCGCACGTCCTGCCACCAGGTGGCCCGGCTGTGCCGGATCCCGCGGTCGAGCCAGTGCACCATCGTCGGGAAGACCAGCAGCGCGAAGACCGCCCAGGGGACACCCAGGCGCAGGACCCGGTCGCGCATGTACGCCCCGGCGCCCTTGCGCTGCAACGACCCCGGCGTGAGCAGCCCGGAGATGAGGAACAGCAGCGCGATGAGGAAGACCGCGAACGGGCCGACCACCGCCAGCACCACCGTCTGGGTCAGCCCGGCGAGGGACGTCTCGCGGTAGTCCTGGTAGGTCCAGCCGAACTCCCCGCTGTAGCCGAGGATCCCGTGGCCGGCGATGATCCCGGCGACCAGCAGCGTCCGGAGGTTGTCCAGGTAGGGCCAGCGCGCCGGGGAGACGCTCATGGTCGTGGTGCGGTGCCGGGCGAGCCGGTTGCCGGGGCCGAGGTCGTGGTCGGCAGGGTGGGGCTGGTGGAGGACGGGGAGGTGATGCTGCTCTCCGGCACGACCGGCACCGTTGCCGTCTGCACGCCGTCGAGGTCGCGGCACACCCGCCCCGTGGGGCGGTCCTTCTCGATGGTGCGGCCGTTGACCACGGTGACGTCGTCGTAGGCCGGCCTGCCCTCGATGAGGTTGCGGTAGGTGTAGCGCACCAGCGAGGTCAGGCCGCAGTCCTGGCCGAAGACCACGATGTCGAACGCGTAGGGCTGGCCGGTGAGCTCACCGCCGGGCTCCTGGACGAGGTGGCTGACCGTGCCCCCGCCGGTGAACGTGCCGACGCCGATCCGGTTGCCGTCCAGCTCGTCGGTGTGGATGTGCCCGTTGACGAGCACCCCCGCGTGGTCCACGCCCTTGACCGCCGACGGCTCGTGCGACACGACCAGGTCGGGCACGTCCCGGCCGGCGAACGTGCGGTTGAACGCGTCGACGGACGGCTGCTGCTTGGCGGCGTTGTCCTTGTTGTCGTCGCCGAACCAGCGCGGGTCGTTGAAGCCGGCGATGCGCACCCCGTCGATGGTTGCCTCGGTGAACGTGCTGGTGTTGGGCTGGAGCAGGATCACGTTGGGGATCCTGGCCATCCGCCGCAGGATCGCCCGGTCCGTGGGGCTGTTGGCGTCGTGGTTGCCCCGGACGAAGACGTAGGGGACCCCGAGTCTGGAGATGGAGGTGAAGAGACCCGCCGCCTCGGCCTCGGCGACGCTGCCGAAGTTGGTCAGGTCACCGCTGTCGATCACCGCGGTGATGCCCTCGTCCTTGACGACGCCCTGCATCACCGGGTACTGGTTCGCCCCGTGGATGTCCGACACCAGCAGGAACCGCGCCGCCGCCGGCTGGTTGAGCTCCTGAGGGACGAACTTCTCCTGCAGCGCCTGGCTGAGCGCGAGCAGGTTCTTGATGTACGGCGTGGCCTGGTTGGCCCGGGCCTCCACGTCGCCGAGCAGGCCCGCGTTGCGCCGCAGTGTGCCGAGCAGGCCGCTGGTCTTGTAGCTGCTGAGGTTCCGGGGCTGGTAGCTGTCCCAGACGCCGAGGCCGGTGCCGCCGACGGCGAGCAGCACCGCGGTCCCGGTCGCGGTCACATGGCGCCACGACGGGCGCCGGCGCCGCCCGAAGGTCACCAGGCCCACCGCCACCAGGCCGACGCCGACCGCTCCCGCCGCGAAGCGCAAGCCCACCCCCGAGACGGCACTGGCCAGCGCCGCGCTGACCTCCGTGGTGGAGGGCTGCAGCGAGCTGATCGAGACGCGACGGTCGTCGAAGACGTCGGTGATGTTCTCCTTCACCTGGACGGTCGCATCCACGCCCGGCGCCGGCAGCAGGCTGGTGAACTCCAGGTCGATGTCGCCGAAGGACGTCGGGCTGTGCAGCGTCGAGGTCAGGGTCGGCAGGGCCGACAGGCGCACGTCGGCGCGGTAGTGCTTCGTCTCCACGGTCGTCGGGAAGAGGCTGGTGGTGGCGACCCCGCCGGCGTAGCAGGCGAGCGCCAGCCCCAGCACGGCCAGCACCTTCGGCCCCCACCGCCTGGCGCGCGGGCGCACCCACGTGCCGGCGGCGCGCAGCCGCTGCCGCACCCCGCCGAGCCCTCCCCGTGTCGTGCGGGTGCCCGCCATGCCCCTCACTCTGCCAAACCTGGCGGGCTCGCACAGTCACGACCCGGCGTCAGTACGTGGGACCGCCGGGCAGGCCGACGGTCGTCAGGAACCACACCGCCGAGGTCAGCACCACGACGACGAGCGCGGTGAAGGTCAACCCGCCGAGGACCGGCAGCGCCCAGCGGGGCATGCGGCTGTGCAGCGTCAGCACCTTGGCCACGAACGCGCCGTAGAAGATGCACCCGGCCAGCGAGTGCACGAGGACCCGGGGCTGGTCGTACTGGAAGCCCAGGGCCCACAGGCAGTGGTAGGCCACGGGCAGGCTGACCAGCACCGCCAGCCCGCCGGACACCCGGTGGAACGTGCCCAGCCAGGGCGGTGCAGGCCCGGACCCGAGGTGGCCGAACAGGCGCAGCGCGGACACCAGCTGGACCAGGGCGAGCAGCCCGGCGACCGAGCCGAGCCACACCTTCATCGAGACCAGGTCGGGGAACCCCAGGGTCGTGATGGGCCGGAACGTCGGCTGGTGCACCCGGCCGTAGACGCCCAGCGCCACGGCGACCGCAGCGCCGACCGCCAGGGTTCCGGCGACGCGTGCGGGCCGGGTCGTGGTCGTGGCCACCGGCCCAGCGTGACCCCGCCGCCGGCCGTCTGCCACCGTCAACAGGACGACCTCCGCTGCGCCGCTCCACTGGTATGCCGCGCCACGGGGGCCGCGGCCCGGCATACCGGGGGTGCAAGGACTGGCAGCATGGGCTACGTGCGCATGTTTGCCGCGGTGGTGCCGCCGGAGCACGCCCTGGACGACCTCGAGGAGTTCCTCGGGCCGCGGCGCGAGGCCGGGGCCGAGCTGCGCTGGACCGCGCGCGACCAGTGGCACCTGACCCTGGCCTTCATGCCGGCGGTGCCCGAGCGGGCGCTGGACGACCTGCTGGAGCGGATGGCCCGGGCTGCTGCCCGGCGCACGCCGTTCGCGGCCACGCTGACCGGGGCCGGGGCGTTCCCGGACCCGGCCCGGGCCAAGGTGCTGTGGGCCGGGGTCGGTGGCCTCGAGCCCGAGGTGGAGCTGTCCCGGCTGGTGGTGGGTGCCCGGGCCGCCGCGGCCAGGGCCGGCGCCGACGTCGAGGGCCGTCGTTTCCACCCGCACCTGACCCTGGCTCGCGTCGGTCGGCCGGCCGAGGTGACCCGGTGGCTGCGCGTGCTGGAGACCTACCGCGGCCCGCAGTGGTCGGCGAGCGAGCTGGTCCTCGTCGAGTCCCACCTGGGGGAGGGGCCGCGGCGGCGACCGCGCTACGAGGTCGTGGAGACCTTCGCCCTGGGCGTGCGCCGGTGACCGGCCAGCCGACGGGCCAGCCAACCGGCCAGCCCGCGCTGGCCCGCCGCCTGGGCACGGCCGACGCCGTCGTCATCGGGCTCGGCTCGATGGTGGGAGCGGGCGTGTTCGCGGCGTTCGGCCCGGCGGCCCGGGCGGCCGGCTCCGCGCTGCTGGTCGGCCTCGCGCTGGCCGCCGTCGTCGCCTACTGCAACGCGACCGCCTCGGCCCAGCTGGCTGCGCAGTACCCCACCTCGGGCGGCACCTACGTCTACGGCCGGGAGCGGCTCGGCCCGTGGTGGGGGTTCCTGGCCGGGTGGGGGTTCGTCGTCGGCAAGACGGCCAGCTGCGCGGCGATGGCGCTGACCTTCGCCGCCTACGTCGCGCCCGGGCCGTGGCAGCGTCCCGTCGGCGCCGTGGCGGTCGTGGCGCTCGCCGGGGTCAACTACCGCGGCGTGACCCGGACCGCGCGGCTCACCCGGGTCATCGTCACGGTGGTGCTCGCCGTCCTGGCCGTGGTCGTGCTGGCCTGCCTGGCCGGTGGACAGGCCAGCCTCGCGCACCTCACCGAGCCGTATGCCGGTCCGCTGGGCGGGTGGTACGGCACCCTGCAGTCCGCCGGGCTGCTCTTCTTCGCCTTCGCGGGGTACGCCCGCATCGCCACCATGGGTGAGGAGGTGCGTGACCCGCAACGGGTCATCCCGCGGGCGGTCCTGCTCGCGCTCGCGGTCGCCGTCGCGGTCTACGCCGTCGTGGGTGTGAGCGCGCTGCTGGTGCTCGGGCCGACCCGGCTGGCCGCCGCGGCCGCCCCGCTCGCGGCCGCGGTCGGGGCGGGCGGCTGGTCCTGGGCGGTGCCGCTGGTGCGCCTCGGTGGCGCGCTCGCCTCGCTCGGGGCGCTGCTGGCGCTCATCGCCGGCCTGGGCCGGACCACCCTGGCCATGGCGCGCGAGCGCGACCTGCCCGGGCGGCTGGACGCGGTCCACCCGCGGTACCGCGTGCCGCACCGGGCCGAGGTGGCCGTGGCCGCGGTCGTCGTGGTGCTCGTCCTGGCCGTCGACCTGCGCGGGGCGATCGGCTTCTCCTCCTTCGGCGTCCTGACCTACTACCTCGTGGCCAACCTCGCCGCGCTCACCCAGACGGGGGAGTGGAGGAGGTTCCCCCGTGCGCTGCAGGTGGTGGGCGCGGCGGGCTGCGTCGTCCTGGTGGCCACGTTGCCCCTGTCGGCGGTGGTCGTGGGGGTGGCGGTGTTTGCTGGCGGCGTGCTGCTCCGGCTGGTCACGCGCCGCATGCGCGCGAGCCGGGCCACCGGCAGCTGAGCACGACCGCCAGCGGCCAGAGCGCCTGCGCCGCGGCGGCGACCCTCTCGGACAGGCCGACGGCCGGCCCGCCGGAGCGCAGCTCGACGAGCAGCCAGGCCACGAGCAGCACCAGCACCGCTGCGGCGGCGCCGGCCGGCCTGCGGCGCAGCGCCAGCGGCGTGCCGGGACGGCTCCGTGCGGCCAGGACGGGCCACACCGCGAGGGCGGCGAACGCGGTCGAGGCGGCCGCGGTGTGAGCCGCGGCGCTGCCCGACGGCGACGGCAGCGGCAGCAGCGCCACGAGGAACGTCGCGAGACCGCCCACCGCCAGGGTGAGGCGCCCGGCCGTCGCCGCAGGGCGCAGCGCCAGCGCGGTGGTCGCGTGGGCGACGCCGAGACCGAGCAGGGCCACCGTCATCACGGCCCGGTGCGGGGCGCTGACGGCCGCGAGCGCGCTGATGGTCTGTCGCACCGGGTCGAACGGCGCCGGGTGCACGGCCTGCGCCCACGTCCAGCCCCCGACCAGCAGGACCGGGGCGGCGACCGCGGACGCCAGGCCCCACCAGGGCACCCGGGCCGGCGGCCCGCCGCGCACCGGCTCAGCCCTCGACGGTGACCGTGGTGCCTGGCCGGGTCATCGTGCCCGCGGGGCACCACCAGGTCATCACCTCGACGGCGAGCCGCCCGGCGCGCACGGCCGGGTCGGCCTCGGCCAGCTCGCGGGCTCGGTCGGTGGAGCCGGTGCAGAAGAAGGTCAGCCCGCGCAGGGACTCATCGGGCTGGTCCAGCACCGGGCCGTTGGTGACCACGTGCCCGGCCTCGCGCAGCGACGCGAGGTAGGCCAGGTGCTCGGCCTGGATCCGCTCCAGGGTCGCCTCGTCGTAGGGCGTGGCGTCGGCCGGGCGCCGCAGCATCACCAGCTCGAAGGACTCCAGGTTCACGCCGTGCACGGTAGACCCTGCGGTGACCTGCGGCGCAGGGCCGGGGACGGGTGTCACTCCTCGGCTCGCTGGCGCACCTTCGCCGCGGTCAGCAGGAAGGCTGCGTCGGTGAGCGCCTCGACGGCGTGCGTCTCCAGCGGCAGCTCGAGGAGGTCGCCCTGCGTGGCCTCCCACGCCTGGCCCTGGCTGGCGACCCTCAAGCGACCGCGCAGCACCAGCATCGTGGCCTCGCCCGGGCTCTCGTGGTCACCGAGCCGGGCGCCTTCGCGCATCGCGATGACCGTCTGCGTGAGGGTCGACGCGGGGCCGCCGTAGAGCATGCGCGCGCTCCGCCCGTTGGTGGCCTGCGCCGCCGCGTCACCCAGCGCCTGGACCTGTTGGTCGAGGTTGTCCGGCTGCATCTCGTGCCTCCCTCTCGCCTGCCCCGGCCGGTTCCGACCGGGCGCGCCTCCACGGTGCCGCATGGCCGTGGTCCCCGCAGGTTCGCGGACCTCCGTCCGGGTCGTGGCTGCGCGATGATGACGGCATGTGCTCCTACTGCGGGTGCCGCAGCATCACCGTGATCGGGCGCTACATGGCCGAGCACGAGGACATCGTCAACCTCGCCGGCGAGCTGCGTCGAGCGGTGGAGCGCGGCGAGCCCGAGGCTGTCCGGGCTGCGGCGGACAAGGTCGGCGCGGCGTTGCACCCGCACACCCGGAGCGAGGAGCGCTCGCTGTTCGCGCAGATGCGCCAGGACGCAGAGTTCACCGAGCACATCGACTCGCTGTGCGGCGAGCACCATGAGCTCGACGCCGGCCTGGCCCGGGTGGCGGACGGCGACCACGCGGCGTACCCGGCGTTCGAGCAGCTGCTGCGCCACCACATCGACCGCGAGGACAACGGGCTCTTCCCGGCCGCGGCCATCGCGCTGGACGGGCCGGACTGGGAGTGGGTCACCGAGCGGGCCTGAGCCCCTTCGGGAGCAATGACCACGGTCACGAGCTCGAGTGACCATGGTCCCCGGTTCTCCTCGCCGACCTGCGCCACCGTGCGGACGGGTCCATCATCAAACGCAGGCGACCCGCCAACCGAGAGTGTGGAACGTGGAGGGGCCATGGCGGTCGAGGAGTCGACGCGCACGCGGATGCTGGTGCTGGCAACGGTGGGGTTCCTGGTCTGCTTCTGGGCCTGGGCGCTCATCAGCCCGCTCGGCCCGGCCTATGCCAAGGAGCTCGGGCTCAGCGCCGTGCAGCAGTCGCTGCTCGTGGCCGTGCCGGTCGTGGTCGGCTCGCTCGGACGCATCCCGGTCGGGGCGCTCACCGACCGGCTGGGCGCGCGCACGATGTTCCCCATGGTGGCGGGGCTGACGATCGTGCCCGTGCTCTTCGTGGGTTTCGTCGGCACGAGCTACCCCGCACTGCTCATCGGCGGGTTCGTCCTCGGCATCGGCGGCACGGCCTTCGCCGTCGGCGTCCCGTTCGTCAACGGGTGGTTCCCGCCGGAGCGTCGGGGCACCGCGATCGGCATCTTCGGCGCCGGCATGGGTGGCACGGCCGTGTCGGCGTTCACCACGGTGGCGATCGCCGACCGGTGGGGTCGGGCCGCGCCGTTCGTCCTCGTCGCGGTGGTCCTGGCGGTCTATGCCGTC
>DASSPC010000335.1:0-13196 GCA_035699865.1 Oryzihumus sp.
GCTCGTCGACGATCCGCTGCGCCGGCAGGTCAGGGGGCTCGACGACGCCGTTGGGGATGTAGTCGCAACCGTGGCTGAAGTGCTCCAGGTAGTGGTTCTCCAGGGCCCTGGAGACGACCACCGTCCGGTCCGGCAGGTGCCCGCTCATCCAGTGGCCGGCCCCGAGCACGGCCTGGGCGGCGTGACCCCACTTGCCCCGCTGGTGGTCCAGGCCGTGGATCGTCAGCACCACCTTGGCGTGCGAGAGGTAGTGCGGCACCGGGCTCATCAGGCCGGGGCCGATGCCGTGGTAGTGCACGATGTCGGCGCCGCCGAGCAGCCCCAGCGCGGTGGAGGAGGCGCTGTGCACGATGGCGTCGAGGTGCTTGGTGCCGACCGTGGGCGCGCTGCGCAGCTCCATGCCCAGGTATGCCGCGTCCCTCGCCGCGCCGTAGGAGGACCGGCAGAACACCGTGACGTGGTGGCCCCGCTCGGCCAGGCGACGCCCGACCTCCTCCACGTGGTGCTCGATCCCGCCGAAGGTCGCGGGCAGGCCCTTCTGGCCGATCATGACGATCCGCAGCGGGCGCCAGGCGGCGGCCGTCGGGTCCGGGGTGTGCCGGCGACGCGCGGATCGGGACGGGACGGTCCTCAGGTGGATGGTCAACGGCACTCCCGTCCTCGTCGCGCGGCGCTCCGCTCGTGCCTGCTGGTGCCCCGCCGACCGCGCGCACGCATGTGTCAACAGATACGAAAAGCGTTGCTCAGCAAGGAGATTCGTGGTCCCAGTGATTGCATGACCGGCGGCTACAGGATCTGCAGCCGAAGCTGCGGTGTGTGGATGAACGCCGACTCATGCACCTGGCGTAGAGGTGCGCCCCGCCACCACGCGGCTGATCCGGCCGCGCCCACGCAGCAGGGCGCTGAGCATGGTGCGGTCGTCCTGGCTCAGCCCGAGCAGCAGCACCCCGGCCAGGTACGCCGCGGTCACGACGACCGTGCCGACGACCAGGGTGGGCAACCAGCCCGGCACGTAGCGGTGGACGAGCATGGCGGCCGCGACGGCGGGGACGCCGGCCAGCAGGGCCTTGCCGATCCCGGCCCCGGACGGCGCGACCCCGAGGGTGAAGCGCACCTGCGTGGCCTTGGCGACGTTGGCCGCGACCAGTGCGGTGCTCCAGGCGATGGCGGCGCCCACGGCGCCGTAGGCGGGGATGAGCCACAGGCTCAGGGCGATGTCGAGGATGAGGACCCCGACGTTGTCGACCATGTTGAGCCACACCCGCCCGGACATGGTCAGGACGGTGCCGCAGGGACCGGCGGCCGCACTGACCAGCTGCCCCCCGGCCAGGATCACCGTGACCGCGGCTCCGGTGTGGAAGCCGTGGCCGAAGACGCGCAGCAGCTCACCGGGGAAGACCACGAGCAGGACGAACGCCGGCATCGACAGGCGCACGATCCAGCTCGTCGCGCTGCCGTAGGTCCGGGCCAGCTCGGCTCTCTGACCGGTGTGGTGCAGGTGCGCGATGTGCGGGGAGAACGCCGCGTTGATGGGCGCCATGACGAAGACGGCCAGCATCACCAGGCGGGTCGAGACGTTGAAGACGCCGACCTCCTGGGCGCTGCGCAGGTTGCCCAGCAGGACCGTGCCGGCC
Organism: Oryzihumus sp.; assembly: GCA_035699865.1. Classification (GTDB taxonomy): domain Bacteria; phylum Actinomycetota; class Actinomycetes; order Actinomycetales; family Dermatophilaceae; genus Oryzihumus. The sequence continues at coordinate 1,635 of DASSPC010000335.1, forward strand.
CAGATCAGCCCCGTCGCGGCCAGCGCCGAGAGCCAGCTGACCATGGAGAAGCTCGTGATCTCGCGGATCCGGTAGACGGGGTCGGCCTGCGGCGCGAGGCGCATCCGGCGATAGAGGGACCAGGCGGCCAGGGCGGCTGCGGTCCAGGCCCCGATGACCAGCGCCCACAGGGCCCCGACCAGACCAGCGCCGAGGGCGAGTGCGGCGCCGGTGAGGGCCAGCCGGACGACCGGCTCGTAGATCCGGCCGATGTAGGTGAACGGCCGCTGCGTGCGCCAGCCCTGGGTGGCGGCGAGCGCGGCGTCGGAGAAGGTGGCAGCGGGCAGCGTCAGGGCCACCAGCCGGATGCCGGTGACCATCTCCGGGTCGTGGAAGTAGTCGGCCACCCACGGCGCGACGGCGGCGAGGCCGAGGCCGAGCACGGTTGCCCCGGCGACCGTGGTCCCCAGGCCGAGCCGCACCGTGCCCCGCAGGCCGGACGCGTCGTCGTCGGCGAGGTGGATCGCGACGAACCGGGTCAGGGCCGAGCGGAACCCGGCGAGGGAGACCAGGCCGAGCAGCGACAGCAGGGCGAAGCACTCCGCGTAGCGCCCGACGTCGGCGCTGCCCAGGACGTGCGCCAGCGCCGCCATGATCCCGAACAGCGCCGCCTGGTTGCAGACCGCGCCGACGAGGTTGAGCCCACCACCGCGGGCCATCCCCTTGAGGTGCGCCCCTCCGGCGCCGGCAGGGGTGCCGGCGCCGGAGGGGTTCACAGTGGTGGACACGCCCCCGGCCGCCTCAGCCGCCGACGGACGATCCGGCCGGCTCCGGCGAGCGTGCCCCGTAGGGCTCACGCGACGGCCACGCGGCCCCGGCGGACACGTCTTCCTGCTCGCTGCGGTTGGCGCGGGCCCGGCTGAGGAGCTCGAGCATCGCCACGAGCGCGATCGCGACGAAGATCGCAGCACCGGTGACGGGGAGCACCAGCGACAGCAGCTCGGAGGTCCGGTCCACCGGGTTGGTGGCGCTGACGTAGGCGACCTTGGTCGGGTCCGCAGCCTCGGCCTGGGCACGGGCGCTGGACAGGTTCTGCTGGCTGGAGTTCACGGCTGCGGCAGCGGCGTCACGGGTCGAGGCGAGCGGCTGGTACTGCGCCAGCAGCGGCCCGAACTTCGGCAGCTCTGCCTTGACCTGCGCGATGGCACCGCTGATCGCTGCCGCGCCGGTGCTGGACCCGTTGGCGGACAGCTGCGCCCACTGCTGCGTCAGGCTGTTCAGCCGCTGCAGCGTCGTCTGGTAGACGAGGCTCGGGTCGACCATGCTGTTCGCCTTCTCCCACGTCGCAATCGCCGCGTTGGCCTGCGCCAGCTGGGTCGTCGCCGAGGACAGCTGTCCCTGGGCGAGCGCCACCTGGGTGGAGAACATGGTGGCGAGCGTGTGCCGGCTGAGGGACTCCAGCACCGGGTGCACGATGGCCTTGTCGCCGCTGGTGAACGTCATGGTCATGACGCTGCTCGCGCCGACCTGGGCCACGGTGAGGCCGTCGGTGATGGTGCTGCGCGGGACCTTGGTGTCCCGGCTGACCGCGTCGAGCACAGCCGGCACCTGGCTGGTGGCCGTGAACTGGGCGACGAACTGGTTCACCGCCTGCGACCCTGTGTACTGGTTGCTCGTCGCCCCGCCGACCAGTGCGGGCGCCGAGACGGTCGCGGTGCCCGTGTAGGTCGTCGGCGTGAGCAGCACGAGGGCCGCCGTGATGGCCGCAGCCAGGATCGGCACCCCGAGGAGCACCCACAGGCGTCGTCTGGCGACGCGCAGGTAGTCCACGATCTCCATGGTGATCTCCTTCTTCTTCAGCGCTGGTCGGCACCCGAGCGCGCTGGGGAAGGAAGCGCCGGGTCGTGGGTGGGGAAGGGGTTGTGCGGCCGCGCCACGTAGGCCGCGGCGGCGGTGAAGGTGATCAGGTACCAGAGGCTGACCACGTTGGACATGACGTTGGCTGCCAGGCTGGTGATGATGAAGCACCAGGCACAGCCGAGGGCGCCAGCGGCCACGCCCCGCTCGAAGGTTCCCGGCCTCGACCGGGAGATGGCCCGTCGGGCGTTGCCGACCATGGCCAGGAGGGCGGCGATGTAGGTGACCAGGCCGAGCAGGCCGGTCTCCACGTAGGCCCGGATGAAGTCGTTGTGCGGTTGCTTGGCGGCGTCGGTGGAGTACTGCGTGACGTTCAGGCCGATGCCGGTCATCGGGTTCTTGTTGGCCAGAGGCAGCACCTCGGTCCAGTAGTTGATCCGCCACGCCAGCGTGTTGCCCGTCGGGCCACCGCCGGCGGTGGCCGACGTGCCGAGCTCGGCGAACCGGCTGCTGACGCTCGGGAACACCACGGCGGCTGCGAGCACGGCGACGACGACCCCGCCGAGGATCACCTTGCTGCGCTGGACGACCCCGACGATGACGATCCCGATGACCGCGGCGATCAGCGCGCCGCGCGTGACGGTCAGGACGAGGTAGACACCGGAGAGGCCGAGCATCGGCACCAGGACCAGCCGGATGCGCCTCGACACGTGGGGCAGGATCGCGACCCCGAAGACCAGCATGAACGCGAGGTAGCGGGCGAAGGTGTTGGCCTGGGCGAACGGCCCGGTGAGCCGGGTGAAGCTGCCGAGGACCTCCGAGGCCGAGTGGCCGATGGCGATCGTGTACGTCTGGTACAGCAGCGGGAACGCGAGCCCTGCGTAGGCCGCCGTGAGGACCTTGCGCAGCATCTCCGGGGTGGTGATGAGCTGCTCGAGGACGACGTACATCATCACGACGGACAGGATGCGCAGAGCCTCCAGCGCGCTGGCCTGTGGCTGCGATGAACCCGGCAGGCCGACGAACCCGGCCAGGCTGAAGCAGACCAACGCGGTTCGCAGCCGGGAGCCACGCAGGTGGCCGTTCCGCGCATACTGCGCGATCAGCCACATCGACGCAGCGAGCAGGAACAGCACCGCCAGGATCGTCGAGGGGTCGAGCGCGCGAGCCGCGGCGGTGTTGGTCAGCGTGTTGCCCGAGGACGGGCCGCTCAGCTTGAAGAGGTCGATGCTCGCCCGCACCCCCAGCACGAGCAGGACGAAGGTGGCGAACCGGGTGAAGGCGAGCGTCGCCAGGAGACCGGCGAGGACCGCGGCGAGCGGGACGATGACCAGCCGCCGGTCGGTCCCGGTGGTCGACATGCCGCTGAACGCGGCAGCCCCGGCCATGAGCACGGCGGCGACCAGCGTCAGGATCCGTCCCGTGCGGTTGGTGCGGACGGCGGCAGGGCCACTGCGGCCCGGGGCCAGCGCGGTCATGCCACGTCCTCCCACCGGAAGTCGATGCCGGGCATCGTGTAGAGCTTGTCGTTGTGCGGGGCGAAGTAGTCGGCCAGCAGGTGCGCCGTGCCCTCCGGCATCGCGTCGTAGCGGCCTGCCTTCATCTGCTTCAGGCCGTCGAGCCGCACCTGCGGCAGGTCCAGGAAGTCCCAGACGCGCGCCAGCTGGCCGTTCGGGTCGGCGAACATCGCCTCGCTCTGGAGCACCAGGACGTGCTCGGTCGGGAACAGGTCGTAGAGGTGCTCGAGCTGCTCGGCGTAGTGCCCGCGGTGCAGGTAGCTGTGGTGCCGGAGCTCGTGGCTCTCGTAGCCGGGGTCGCGGCGCATGCGCTCCTCCTCGCCGTCGAGGCGCTCCGCCTCGCGGGCGAGGGCGACGTCGAACGGCAGCCTCTCGTCTCCGCGCGCCAGCTCGTACTGGTAGTGCGACCAGGCGCGGGTCACCGGGTCGCGGAGCACGACGATGAGGCGCGCCTCAGGCAGCTCTCGCGCGATCCGCTCCGGGGCCAGGGGGTGGAACATGTAGTACGGGCTCGCCTCGCCGGTGATGGTCCACTCCGGCCGCGGCTTCTCGAATCCCGAGGCGTACCAGGCGAACCCGCGACCGTGGTTGACGTCGAAGTAGTGCGTGCCCTTGCGGGTCAGGCACGGTGCGACGTTGGGGTGCTGGCTGATCCAGTGGTACGCCGACGTGGAGCCTCCGCGCTTGGTCCCCACCACGAGGAACCCGGGTCGCATGCGCGCCCCGCGGGACAGCGCCGGCCGCAGTGGCGCGAGCAGGTCGGCACTGGTGCGTCGAAGGCTCACCGGACCGACCGCCCCTCTGCTGCGGGACGGGTGATGGCGTGCATCCGCGCCGGCGCGCCGGAATCACGTTCCGGCGCAACGCCTTTGATCGTCCAAGCCATGCTTCAACCCGTCCACTGGTGTGATCTTGGTTCGACGCTACGTGCGGCTCGCGCGGCGTGAACCCGATGAGGGAATGAGGGGTTAATACGTCATTGGCATGACCGGAGGCACAGGTGTGACACAGTGCGGCGCGGGATCGACGAAACGCCGTCGCGCGCCCGTCTCCCTGTGCTTCAGTGGAGGGATGATCGAGGGTGAGCGCCTGGTCTTCATCGGTGGGCTGCACCGCAGCGGCACAACGCCGCTCGCGGATGCGCTGGCCCAGCACCCGGACATCAGCGGCCTGTCGGGCACCGGCGCGCCGCACGACGAGGGGCAGCACCTTCAGCCGGTCTACCCCCGGGCCAAGGTGTATGCCGGGTCCGGGCACTTCGCGTACGCCCCCGAAGCGCACCTGACCGAGTCCTCGCCGCTCGTGACGCCGGAGAACGCCGCGCGGATCCTCGCCGCCTGGCAGCCGCACTGGGACCTCGACCGCAGGCTGCTGCTGGAGAAGTCCCCACCGAACCTCATCATGGGCCGGTTCCTGCAGGCCCTGTACCCGGGCTCGGCGCTGATCATGGTGGTGCGCCACCCGGTCGTGGTCGCCCTGTGCAACAAGAAGTGGCGCCGGCTGGTCTCGCGCAACATCCGCCGCTACAGCACGCTGGACGGGCTGGTCGCCCACTGGGTGCAGGCGCACCGGCTGCTGCTGGAGGACACCCCCCACCTGCAGCGCCTGCACCTGGTCCGCTACGAGGAGCTCGTCGAGCGCCCGGAGGAGGAGCTGGCCCGGATCCAGGCCCACCTCGGCCTGTCCACGCCGTTCCCTGCCGGGACGATCCGGCCCAGCCACAGTGAGCGCTACGAGCAGCAGTGGCAGTCGATGCGCTCCGGCCTGACGCCGGGGGCGTTCCAGCGCCGGCTCATCACGCGCCGCCACGCCACCGACATCGCGGCGTTCGGCTACGACGTCGACGACCTCGGCGTGCGCGGCGACTGGCCGCAGGCCCCGGCGAGCTCGCCGGCCGTGGGGCAGTAGTCGCTCGCCCGGCGCCGCTCAGGCCGAGGCGAGGACCGACTCCAGCGGCTGCCGGGTCGTCACGATGACCGGTGAGCTGCTCACGGTGACCGTGCCGCTGCTGACGGGGGCCGCTGCAGCCCCGGACGGGCCGGCCGTCGCGCCGGGCCCGACGCTGACCTGCTGGTCACCACCGGTGCTCCACAGGACGAGCGTGCTGCGGCTGCCGGAGGTGAACGCCACGCCGCGCAGGGTGCCGCGCTCGACCGGCGAGATGCGGGCCCCGCGGGATGCTGCGACGAGGTCGCGCATGGTCACCCCGGCGGCCCGGATGGTCCCGTCCGGGTCGAGCAGGCCGTAGCGCACCTCCTGGCCGGTGCCGCTGCCGCTGTTGTCGGCCGAGGTGGCCAGGGGGAGCCAGATGACCCTCCTGATGCCGCTGGCGAGCAGGAGCGAGACCGTGCGCGTCATGTCATCGGTGCGCACCTGCTCGGTGCCGTCGGCGTTCTTCCAGAAGCTGCCGACCTCCCAGGCCTCGATCGGGTGACCGGCCGGGGTGTGCGTGGCCAGGTAGCCGGTGAGCAGGGGGGCGGCGCTCCACGGCTCGTAGAAGTGCACCTGGCGGATGTCGGTGACGCCGCGCTGCGCCAGGCTGGTGGCCAGGGAGAGGTACGCGAGGTTGCGCCGGCCCTGGTCCGAGGCGAGGACGCTGCGGAGCTGGTCGGCGGAGCCCACCTGGGGAATCTGCTCCCCACGTGTGCCGATCCGGTTGGCGTAGTAGGTGTTCCAGGCCTGCACGGCGGCATCGTCCTTGCCCTGGCTGAGCAGCTGGTCGGCGATGCCGTAGCCGTAGCTGGTGCTGCTCATGCCCGCGTCGGCGACCTTGGCCGTCGGGTCGGCGGACCGGATCTCGCTCGCGGCGGCCTCGGTCAGCGTGGTCAGCTGCTGCGGGGTCCCCGACCAGAAGCTGGCCGAGTTGACCTCGTTCTCCACGGCATAGGTGTGCACGCCCATGGGCTTGTACCGGTCCACCACGTCGCGGACGAACGAGCGGTACTGGCCCAGGTCGGTCGGCATCGCCGACTCCGTCTTGTTCCTGGCGCCGCGCACGTGCTGCGCCTGGCCGCCGGTGGCCCAGCAGGCCCCGACCCGGATCTTGATGTCCAGGCTGATGCCGTGCTGTTGGGCGACCTTGGCGAGGTCGTCGATCTGGCGCCAGTTCCGTTGCCCCTGCTGCTTCTCGACGTCGCACCAGACGAGCTCGGTGAACGTGGTCGTGCCGCGCAGCGACTCCAGGTAGGGGTCGAAGGCGCTGACTCGCGACTTGTCCCACTTGGCGCCCAGCGGGCTGACGCCGGGGGTGCCACCCGTCGTCCCACCTGTTGTGCCACCCGTCGTGCCGTCAGTGCTCGCCGTGGTGCCCCCGGTGTGCCGGGCCGAGGGGGGTGTGCCCCCGGTGCAGGCCGCGAGGACAACGGTGAGCTGCGCCGCGGCCAGGAGGGCCAGGGCGCGTCGGAGTCGACAGTCGCGCATCAGAGGTACCCGAGCTCCTTGAGGGTGGGCCGGGCGGTCAGCCACAGCAGTGCGCGCATGAAGGGGTCGAGCTCGCGACGGTAGGTGCCGACCCGGGAGGCGTAGACCGCGTCGGTGGTGCCGGCCACGCCGCGTCGCGCGTCGAGCTGCTGGTGGTAGCGCTGCGGCACGTCGTGCCGCTGCTTGTCGAACTCCAGCACCGCCGGGTCCCACGGCTCGCCGAGGAAGTCGAACAGCCGGCGCAGGGTGGTCTCGCCGTCACCGACCAGGTCCTCGTAGCGCAGCTCGACGTACTGCCCCTCGGGCATCCTCGACCCCGCAGCCCGGGCGGCGGCGATGTAGCGCGGCCACTTCACCGACGACTTCACGCTGGACCAGTAGCCGAAGCGCTTGCGGTGCGAGACGGCCACGTCGCGGCCGTCCCGGATGACGTGCACCACCTGGGCGTCGGGGAAGACCCGGGTGACGAACTCCATCGACAGGGCGTAGCGCGGGCTCTTGTCGGCCCAGCGGACCTTGCCGTGCGCGGCCGCGTAGTCGCTCTGGATCCCGCCGAAGAACGCCGCGATGCGCTGCAGCCACTCCTCCTGGCTGAAGCCGTACTGCGACAGGCGCTTCCAGTCCGCGCCGACGACCCGCTCCAGGTCGGCGAGGAACCGGGTCTCCGGACCGCAGGCGATGTGCGGGTGGCTGTCCAGCATCAGCCGCAGCATCGTCGTCCCCGAGCGCTGGCAGCCGACGACGAAGATCGGACGGGCCATCAGCTCACTCATCCCTGCTCCTTCCCCGCCGGGTCGGCCCCGGCACGCTGGTGCTCCAGCACCTGCTCCAGCCGGGCGGCCATGGCGTCGCACAGCTCCCGGACGCGCGGGTCGATCGACAGGCGGCGGCTGCCGTGCGAGACGCGGCGCTCGACGTGGGCGGACAGGTCCGGACGCCAGGGGAAGTCGATGAAGTCGCACAGCTGCCGCATCGTGGCCTCGGGGTCACGGACCAGGTCGTCATAGGACAGCAGGAGCACGTCGTCGCGGGCGTCGAGGCCGAGGTCGAAGAACAACCCGTTGCGCACGCACCAGAACAGAGCCGCCCCGGAGTCGGGGGTCATGGTGTCCACGTCGAGGGAGCGCACCAGCTCCACTGCCTCGGCCGGCAACCGTGCCGCCTGCCAGTCGCCGTCGGCCTCCCCGGCGGCGATGCGGCGCAGCGCCGCGAGGTTGGAGTCGCCGAACTTGGACACCTCCGAGCGGGCCCGGTCGTCGACGTCGCGCACGACCCAGACGGCCCGCCCCGGGGTGCCGGTCGGCAGGTCGAGCAGCTCGTCGACCCGCTGGGAGTCGCACAACGGCTTGACCAGCACCACCCGGTGCCGGCTGCCCGCGACCACGTCGAGCAGCACCTCGTCGGGGCGCATGCGGAAGCGGTGGAAGAGCCGACGGTCGTTCTCGTTGTGGACCTCGACCTCGGGGGCAGCGTCCAGACCGCGCAGCAGCATGTTGGTGCCGGAGCGTTGCAGGCCGACGACGTAGACCGGCATCGCCATCCCGGGTGCCACCCCGTGCGCGCCGCGCCAGCGCCACTTCGACACCGCCGTGCCGATGCGCTCGCGCGGGTCGAGGCGGTCCTCCTCGATGAGCCGCCCGATGCCCTCGGTCCGGGCCCAGTGCACGTGCCTGGCGATCCGCTTCGCGGTGTATGCCGCGCGGCCGGGCTCGCGGCGCGTCTCGCCGCGGGTGGCGCTCACGCCGCACGCTCCGCGGCCCGGCGCTGGGCGGCCAGCACGGAGGTCAGCTCGGCGAGCCGGTCGGGGGAGTGGGTGCGGACGTGCTCGAGGAGGCTGTCGGCGTCGGTGACCCCGCTGACCCCGGCTGCGCCGTAGCCGTGGGCGAGGAAGGCGACGTGCTCGGCCTCGGTCAGCCCCAGCGGCCCGATCAGGGTGGCGGTGTTGTCGATGAGCCGGTCGATCGGGCGGTGGTCGACGCGGTAGAGCTCCGGCGCCAGGTCCTGGCCGGCCGCGAGCAGCAGCGCGAGGCGGTGCCCGCCGTCGCCGACGTGGACGCGGCGGTCCACCACGGCGCCGCTGTCGGTGGGCAGCCCGGAGCGCGCCCCGCGCAGCGTGACCGGGTGGCGGTGGTCGAAGCCGCCGGACCGGAACGAGTCCCACAGCGCCACCGAACGCGTCACCCGCTCGGCGAACTGGGCCTCGAACAGGTCGCGGTCCTGCAGCACCCACGGGCGGAACCTGGCCATGGCGACCTTCTCGAACCACACGGCATACGCCCCCTCGCGCGCGGCGGCGACGATCTCGGCGTCGCTGCCGCGGCCGGCGGCGCGCTGCTGCTCGACCAGGGCGAACAGCCCGGCGCGCACGAGCACGTCGTAGCGCAGCGGGCTCACGAGCTCGGGCACGGACAGGCTCTGGCTGCCCGTGGTCTTGGGACGCCACGTGGCAGCGCGTCGCGCGGTGCGGCGCAGCGTCGCGGCCGGTGAGCGCTTCACGAGGGCCGCCCCGGCCGCTGCGTCAGGGGTGTGTTGTCCACCTGCATCTCCCGTCCTGGTGGGGTCCACCGGGCCGTTGACCGACCTCCAGTGAAACACCTCGAAAGGGGCCCACAAGGCCGGTTTCGGGGAATGCACAGGCAACCTGCAAATGACGTAGGGAGTGGATTGTCCGGGGTGCGGTCGGTCTGTCGCATTGGACCGAAAAGCGTTGTCAGACAGATGTTTTCGCGTTCGCCGGATCGTGACGTCGGACCTGTGCTCCACTGGTGGAGGCAGTCACGGACCACGGGCGCGGGCCCGGGAGGCGGATGCTGTGCGGATCCTCCACGTCAACAAGTTCCTCTACCGTCGCGGCGGCGCGGAGGGCTACATGCTCGACGTCGCGCAGCTGCAGCGCGAGCAGGGCCATGAGGTGGCGTTCTTCGGCATGGACCACCCCGACAACGACCGGCCGCAACGCTTCGGGGCCAGCTTCCCGGCCCACGTCGAGCTGGAGCCGCCACCGCCGGGGGTGGCGCGGCTGCGCGCGGCCGGGCGCATGGTCTGGTCGACCTCGGCGAGCCGGGGGATGCGTGAGGTGGTCCGGCAGTTCCGGCCGGACGTCGTCCACTGCCACAACGTCTACCACCAGCTGTCCCCGTCGGTGCTGCAGCCGCTGCGCGCGGCCGGGGTGCCCTGCGTGATGACGCTGCACGACTACAAGCTCGCCTGCCCGAGCTACCAGCTGCTCGACCACGGCCGGCTGTGCGACGCCTGCGTCACCGGTGGCCTGTGGCAGGCCGCGCGCCGGCGGTGCAAGGACGACTCGCTGGGCGCCAGCGCGCTGCTGTCCCTGGAGTCATGGGTGCACCGCACCACCGGGGCGTGGTCGGCCGTCGACCTGTTCATCAGCCCGAGCCAGTTCCTGGCCGCGGTGATGGCCCGGGCGGGGGTCTTCCCCGAGCGGATGCGCGTGGTCAACCACTTCGTCGACCCCGGCGGCCCCGGGCCGGCGGACCAGCCGGGGCGCGGGCTGGTCTTCGCCGGCCGGCTCGCGCCGGAGAAGGGTGTGGACACCCTCATCGAGGCCGTGGCGCGGATGCGCACGCCCACCACCCTGACCGTGGCTGGGGATGGGCCGGTGCGGGCGGCGCTGGAGGAGCAGGCGGCGCGGGTCGCGCCCGGCCGCGTGGAGTTCGTCGGGCGGCTGGACAAGGCCGCCCTGCAGCAGGTGGTGCGCCGGTCGGTCGCCTCCGTGGTGCCCTCGGTGTGGCACGAGAACCAGCCGATGACGGTGCTCGAGGCGTTCGCCCTGGCGGTGCCCGTCGTGTGCACCGACCTGGGCGGCCTGCCCGAGCTGGTCCGCGACGGGGTCGACGGGGCGGTGGTGCCGGCCGGGGACCCCGTCGCCCTCGCCGGGGCGCTCGACGCGGTGGTGGCCGACCCGGCCGCGGCGCACCGCATGGGTGTGGCCGCGCGCGAGCGGATGGTGGTCGAGTTCAGCCCGCAGGTGCACCTGGACCGGGTGGCGGGGGTCTACGAGGAGGCGCGGATGCGCGTGCAGGGACGGGTGGGGACCGGGACGGGGGCGCGGCGATGAGCAGCGAGGCACACGGCATACCGGCGCCTGCGGGCGGACCCGTGCGGGTGCTGTACTTCGCCGGCAGCGGACGCAGCGGCAGCACGGTCATCAACAACATCCTCGGCCAGGTCGACGGCGCGTTCGCCGCCGGCGAGCTGCGCTACCTGTGGCAGCGCGGGGTGGCCGAGAACCGGCTGTGCGGGTGCGGCACCCCGTTCGCCGACTGCTCGCTGTGGCGCCAGGTGATGGACGAGGTCCGCGCCGGTGCGTCCCCGCTGGATGCCGCGGGCGTGGGGAGCCGGCTGCTCTCCCGGCTGCGGATGGCGCGCGTGCCGGCCATGCTGGCCCGCCGTGCGCTCGGCCGCCGGGCCGTCCCCGCCCACCCCGACGACGTGGCCGTCGCCCGCCTGTATGCCGCGCTGGCCCACGTCAGCGGCGCCAGGGTCATCGTCGACTCCTCCAAGCTGCCGCCCTACGCGCTGCTGCTGTCCGGGCTGCCCGGCATCGAGCTGCACGTGCTGCAGGTCGTGCGCGACTCGCGCGCCACGGCGTTCTCCTGGCGGCGGCGCAAGCAGGCGCGCGACTACGAGGCGGGCGACGGCTTCATGCCGCAGCAGCCGCTGTGGAAGAGCTCCCTGCTGTGGCTGTGCTGGAACTCGCTGACGGTGCTGCTGTGGCACCGCGACCGCGACCGTTACCTGCGGCTGCGCTACGAGGACTTCGTGCGTG
>DASSPC010000336.1:0-6824 GCA_035699865.1 Oryzihumus sp.
GCGGGGTCCTCGAGGTAGCCCTGCAGCGGGCCGAGCCCTGCCCCCGCGTCCAGCACCGACTTCGCCGCCGCGTCGAGGTCGGCACGCGCCGGCAGGCCACCGTGCAGCGAGCGCTCGTCGTAGTCGGCCACCGCGTCCCGCACCAGCTGCCGCACCTCGCGGGTGTCCCGGGCCGGGTCCAGCCCGGAGCGCCGGATCAGCTCCCGCACCTCGCCCTCGACCGTGCTGACCGCGTCCACGCCACGTCCCCCCGAACGTCTCTCCGGTGCCGGGCGTGACCCCGGCGGCTGACCGGACCGAGGGTAGGGCGGCGGAGTGTGCCCGCGCCGGGCCCGCCGGACCTGTCTGTGGACAACGCGGCGATGGCCCGAGAACCCTGTGGACACAGTCGTTCCCGGCCTCGAGGCCCAGCACAATGCCAACGGGCGACCCGAACCCGCGGGCGCCACCGCGAGGGGGTGCGGCCATGGAGATCCGCCTGTCCGTCGTCGCCCCAGCCGGGGCCGGCGTGCCCGTCGACGTCGCGGTCCGCACCCCACCGGGTGCGACCGCCGCGGACCTCGGCCCTGCCCTCGCGCGGGCCAGCGGGTATGCCGGCCGGTCGCCGGCCCTGTTCGTCGACGGAGTGGGCCTCCCCGGGGACCACCCCGTCGGCACCCCACCGCTGCTCGAAGGGGCCTTGGTGGCCCTGGACGACCCCGGCATGCGGGACCGCTCCGGCGTGCCCGGCGTGCTCGAGCTGCACGTCGTGGGCGGCCCGGACTGCGGCCAGGTGCACCGGCTTCCTCCTGGCGAGCACGTCGTCGGTCGCGGCGCCGAGGCCGCGATCCGCATCGAGGACCCCGACCTGTCCCGCCGCCACGCCCGGATCACCGTCCGGCACGCCGGAGTCAGCATCGAGGACCTCGGCTCGACCAACGGCACCGAGGTCGACGGCGACCCCCTGGCCGGACGGTCCCATCCGCTGACCACCGGCAAGCGGGTGGTCCTGGGCTCGAGCACGGTCGTCCTGCGCGTCCCGGGGACGGCACCGGCAGCGGTGCACCAGGACGGGCTCGGGCACCTGCTGGTCAACCGCAGCCCGCGGATCCTGCCGCCTCCCGAACCGGTCGAGGTCTGCCTCCCGGCCCGCCCGCAGCAGCGGGACACCCCGCGGGTGCCGCTGCTGGCGACTGTAGTGCCCCTGGTCCTGGCCATCCCGATGGCCGTGCTGACCCACTCGCCGGTCTACCTGCTGTTCGCCCTGATGGGGCCGGCGATGATGCTGGGCAACGTCGTCGGGGACCGGCGGTCCGGTCGGCGCTCCCATGCTCGCGCCCGCGCCGACCACGAGCGCGAGCTTGCCGCCGCTCGTGCGCGGGTCGAGGGCGCCCTGCTCGAGGAGTCCGCGCGCCGGCACACCCAGCTGCCAGACCTCGCCGAGCTGCTGGCCACCGTCGAGGGCCCGCAGGCCCGGTTGTGGGAGCGCCGCCGCACCGAGGAGGACCTGCTGCTGCTCCGGGTCGGCACCGCCGACCTGCCGTCCCGGGTGACGGTGGTCGACCCCGACGAGGCCCACCGTCGCACCACCCCGGAGGTACGGCGGGTGCCGGTCGGGGTGTCCCTGACCGAGGTCGGGGTGCTCGGCGTCGCGGGCCCCCGGGGACAGGCGACCGGCCTGGCGCGCGCCCTCATCGCCCAGGCCTGTGCCTGGCACTCCCCCCGCGACGTGCGCCTCGTCGTGCTCGCCGCGGACGGGGACCGCGCGGAGGACCTGGCCTGGACGGCATACCTGCCGCACTGCCGCCCTGGGCCGGGCGAGGACTGCCGCGCGCTCCTGGGGGTGCTCTCACCCACGGGCGACCAGGTGCGCCGCCGGGTGGCCGAGCTGACCGGGATCGTCGCCGAGCGCCGGGCGTCGGCGCCGCACGACGGGCGCCCCTGGCAGGGCCCCCGGGTGGTCGTCGTGCTCGCCGGGGCCCACCGGCTGCGCACCGTGCCGGGGGTCGCGGCACTGCTCGAGGAGGGGCCGGCTGTGGGCGTCCACTTCCTCTGCCTGGACGACGAGGCGGCCCGGCTACCGCTGGAGGCCCGGGCCACGGTGCAGCTGGTCGGGCAGGTCAGCCCGCGCCTGCGGGTGCAGGTCACCGGCGCACCAGCCGTGCCCGACGTGGTGCCCGACCAGGTCGCGGCCGCCTGGGCCGAGCGGTTCGCCCGCGCCCTGGCGCCGCTGCGCGACGCCACTCCCGAGGACGACACCGCCGAGGTGCCCGAGCAGGCCCGGCTGCTCGATGTGCTGCCGTTCGATGCCACCGACGCCGACGTGGTGGCGCGCCGGTGGGCACGCCTGCCGCGCTCGACGATGGCGCTGCTCGGGGTCGCGGCCGAGGGCCCGTATGCCGTGGACCTGCGCCGCGAGGGACCTCACCTGCTCGTCGGGGGCACCACCGGCGCGGGGAAGTCCGAGCTGCTGCAGACGGTGATCGCCTCGCTGGCGCTGGCCAACCGGCCCGACGAGCTCGGCTTCGTCCTCGTCGACTACAAGGGCGGCGCGGCGTTCAAGGACTGCGCCCGCCTGCCGCACACCCTGGGCCTGGTCACCGACCTCGACGACCACCTCGCCGCGCGGGCGCTCGTCTCGCTGCGGGCCGAGCTGACCCGGCGAGAGCGCGTCCTGCGCGACGCAGGGGTCAAGGACATCGACGACTACCAGGCCCTGACCGACCGCCCGGGCCCGGCGCTGCCGCGGCTCGTGCTCGTCGTGGACGAGTTCCGGGTGCTCGCCGAGGAGCTGCCGGCCTTCCTCGACGGCGTGCTGCGGGTCGCAGCAGTGGGCCGCTCCCTCGGGGTCCACCTCGTCCTGGCGACCCAGCGCCCGGCCGGCGTCGTGACGGCCGACATCAAGGCGAACGTCTCGCTGCGGATCGCCCTGCGGGTGCGTGACCGGGTGGACTCCGAGGACGTGATCGACGCCCCGGACGCGGCCGCGATCTCCGAACGCACCCCCGGCCGGGCGGTGCTGCGCAGCGGGGCCGGCCCGCTCGTGGCGTTCCAGACCGCTCGCGTCGGCGGCCGGGAGTCCGCTCCGGAGGTCCCCGAGGTCGAGGTGGAGGTCCTGGAGCGCGACCAGCTCGGTGACCCGCCCCCTCGCCACCCGGTGGGCGCCGTCGCCCAGGGCCGCACCGACCTCGCCCGCGTCGTGGAGGCGGTGCTGGCCGCCGCGTCGGCGACGGCGCTCGCCCCGGTCACCCGACCGTGGCTGCCGCCGCTGCCCGGCCTGGTGCTGCTCGACGACCTCGAGCCCGCCTCTGGTCCAGGAGTGCCCTATGCGCTGGCGGACTGCCCCGACCGGCAGAGCCAGGAGACCCTGTCCTGGCGGCCCGGCCACGACGGGCACCTGGCTGTCGTCGGTGCCGCCCGGAGTGGACGCACCAGCGCCCTGCGGACCGTGGCCGGGTCGCTGGCCCGGCGCCTGTCCCCTGGCGACCTGCACCTTCATGCTCTCGACGGGGGCTCCGGCGGCCTGCAGGCGCTGACCGTCCTGCCACACACGGGCACCGTCGTGGGGCGCGAGGACGTGTCGCGCGCTGCCCGGCTGGTCAGCCGCCTGGTGCAGGAGCTCACGCGGCGGCAGCGGCTGCTCGGCGAGCTCGGCGTGGGCTCGGTCCAGGAGCAGCGCGACGCCTGCCGCGACGCGAACGGCACACCGCTGCCCTGGCTGGTCCTCCTCGTCGACGGCTGGGAGGGCATGGTCCAGGCCTTCGAGGGCGTCGACCACGGCCTGCCCACCGACCAGCTGCTGCGGATCCTGCGCGAGGGCCCGGCCGCGGGGATGTCCCTCCTGCTCGCCGGGGGCCGGGACCTGCTGCTCTCCCAGGTCTCCTCGCTGGTGCCGGACAAGCTCGTCCTGCCCCTGACCGACCCGACCGACCTCGTCATGGCCGCGATCCCACCGTCCGCCGTGCCGCTCGATCCCCGGCCGGGCCGGGCCGTCCGGGTCCACGACCACGTCGAGCTGCAGATGGCACTCCTGGCCCGCGGCGGCGCGGCCGGACAGGCCCGGGCGCTCGCCGACGTGGCGGATGGCTGGTCGGGTCGAGCCGCCGACGCAGCGGACGCCGCCACGCCCCTCCGGGTCCGCCCGCTACCCGACACCGTGGTCGACAGCGCCCTGCCGACCGCCCCGGGCGGGGACCTCGCCGCCGCCGACTGGGCACGCCTCGGCGTGGGAGGTGACGCAGCGGAGGCGGTCGGTGTCGACCTGCGCCACACCCCCGCGGTCCTGGTCGCCGGGCCGCCTGGCAGCGGTCGGTCGACGGCGCTGTGCGCCATGGCCCTTCACCTCTCCGGAGCCGCCCGTCCCGTCGCGGTGGTCGCAGCACGGCCCTCGCCGGTGACGGACCTGTCGACCCACGGGATGGCCGAGCGGGTCGATGCGCACGACCGGGAGGCGATGCTCTCCCTGGTCAAGCGACACGACGACCTGGTCGTCCTCGTCGACGACGCCGAGCTGCTGCTGGGCACGCCCGTGGAGGAGACGCTGGTCGAGGTGCTGCGCAGCCGTCGTGGCCGGGTCACGGTGCTCTGCGCGGGCGCCACCGACGAGCTGTCGGCGACCTTCCGCGGGCTGACCGCCGAGGTGCGCCGCCACCGCACCGGGGTGCTGCTGCGACCGGCCGGTCTCGCCGACGGCGACCTGCTGGGCGTGCGTGTGCGCAGCTCCGATCCGGGCCCACCCGGCCGCGGCCTGCTGGTCGAGCAGGGCGTCGTGACGCCCGTGCAGGTGGCCGCGCCGGCCTGAGCGGCGGCCCAGGCAGACCCGGGAGTCAGGAAGACCCGCGGCTCAGGAAGACACGAAGGTCAGAGGAACCCCCGGCTCAGGCTGTCTCGCGCCCGGACAGGACGGTGGCGCCGATGCCGACAACCGCGGAGAGGAGCACCAGCGCGCCGATGAGCGCCACCCCTGACTGGAACATCCCCCATGCCACGGGCAGCAGCAACGCGAGCCAGACGACCGCCGGGGTGCGGGCCCACCGGAGGCCGTGCCACAGCCCCCAGGCCAGCAGGCCGAGGAACGCGATCGCGATCACGAACAGCACCATCGACATCACGGCGCGGCTGCTGTTGCTGGTCGCGCCCCGGACCAGCTCCACCAGGTAGAAGACCGTGAAGCCCAGGATGGCGAGGGCCTGCACGACGAGGACGCCGGCGGCGACGCGGGCGGCCCGGCGGGTGGTGGGCTGGGGGGTGGTCGTCACGCGGATGAGGGTATCCGGCGGATACTCCCCACCCGTGGTCGCGGCGTCGGTGGCGCCCCACCACACGACCACCCCGTCACCGGGGTGACAGGGTGGTGTGTGAGCATGCGAGATGCCGGACGACAAATGTCAGTCCCGGCTCTTGTCGCGGGTGCACGCGATCTGTGACTCTGGTCTCCCGGAACACGGCAGCGGCCGAATCCGTTGGCCAGAACGCACCATCTGCCCAAGAATGGACTCGGGCCTGACACGGAAGTTACGACTCGGTAGCATGGGCATTTGTGCCTGCGGCCGATCACGGACCGACACGGCCCCGCCCACCCAACGCCTGACCCGACGCATTCGACGCTGACCCACGGCCACGATTCAAGGAGCACGATCCTGATGGACTGGCGCAACCGCGCTGCCTGCCTGGAAGAGGACCCCGAGCTGTTCTTCCCGATCGGGAACACCGGTCCGGCACTTCTCCAGATCGAAGAGGCGAAGGCTGTCTGCCGACGGTGCGAGGTCGTGGACACCTGCCTGAAGTGGGCCATCGAGACCGGTCAGGACGCCGGTGTCTGGGGTGGCCTGTCCGAGGACGAGCGCCGCGCCCTCAAGCGCCGCAACGCCCGCGCCCGCCGGGCCGGCTGAGCCCCGGGAGCCTGTCCCACGACGTCATCCGTCCCCGCGAGGACGAAGCCGCGCGACGAACCGCACCGTGGTTCCGCGCGGCTTTGCGCGTTCCCAGGCGATGCGGCCGCGCATGTCCTGCACCAGCGAGGTGACGATCTGCGTCCCCAGTCCTGAGCGGCCGGGGTCGAAGTCCTCCGGCAGGCCGGTGCCGTCGTCGGTGATGGTGACGCTGAGCAGCTCCTCCTCCCCCTCGGTGCTGCGCCGGGCGTCCACCGTCAGCTGACCGCCGTGCGCGGCGAGCCCGTGCTCGACGGCGTTCTGCACCAGCTCGCTGACCACCATGGCCAGCGCGGTCGCGTCCTCGGCGCGGAGCCGGCCGAACGACCCGGTGCGCACGGTGCGCACCGGCACCTCGCGGGTGGCGATCTCGACGACGCTGGACAGCCCGCGCGCGGCGATCTCGTCGAAGTCGACGGTCTCGTCGAAGCCCTGGCTGAGGGTCTCGTGCACCAGCGCGATCACCGCCACCCGGCGCACCGCCTCCTCCAGCGCGGCCTTGCCCTCGCTCTCGGGCAGCCGGCGGGCCTGCAGCCGCAGCAGGGCGGCCACGGTCTGCAGGTTGTTCTTCACCCGGTGGTGGATCTCGCGGATGGTCGCGTCCTTGGTCAGCAGCTCCTGCTCGCGCCGGCGCAGCTCGCTGACGTCGCGCAGCAGCACGATCGCGCCGATCCGGTGCCCGGCCTCCATCAACGGGATCGCCCGGAGCGAGACGCTGGCCCCGCGGGTCTCCACGTCGGTGCGCCACGGCGCCCTGCCGCTGGTCACCAGCGGCAGGCCCTCGTCGACCGGGGACTCGTCGTGCAGCACCTCGGTGATGATCCGGGACAGGGACGACCCGACGACGTCCCCGACGTGCCCGAGGCGGTGGATCGCCGAGACCGCGTTGGGGCTGGCGTAGTTGACCGTGCCGTC
>DASSPC010000337.1:0-3913 GCA_035699865.1 Oryzihumus sp.
TACCTGCGCCAGCTCGCACCCCAGACCGGCATCGCGGACGCGGACCTGCGCGGCGCGCGCGTCTCCCGGCAGTCGTGGGGGTCCACCGTCCGCTACCAGCAGCTCTCCGGTGGCGTCCCCGTCATCGGCGCCGATGTCACCGTGGCGCTGGACCGCTCGGGCGCGCTGACCGCGGTCACCGGCCACGCCTCCGACGCGGCCGTCGACACCACTCCACGGACGACCTCCGCCGCCGCCGCGCGGACCGCGGCCGGTCTCGTCGCGCGCAACCGCCACCTGCGGGCAAGCGACCTGCAGGCCAGCACCCCGACGCTGGCGGTCTACGACTCCAGCCTGCTCAGCGCACCGGTCGCGCCCACGACGGCGCTGGTGTGGAAGACCGAGGTCACCTCCCCCTCCCGGCCGGACGTGCGCGAGATGGTCTACGTCAACGCCGACACCGGTGCCGTGGCCCTGCACTTCAGCGAGGTCGACCAGGACGCTGTCTCGAGCCAGACGGTCTGCGACTTCCATGAGGTCCGACAGGACAGCGAGGACTGCACCAGCAACGTCGTGCCCGACCCCACCACCGCGGGGGGTGACGCCCAGAAGGCCTACGAGAACGCCCTGGCGACCGACACGTTCTACCGCTCGGTCCTGGGCCGGGCCGGCATCGACGGCAACAACCTGCCCATCCTGTCGACGGTGGACTACTGCCCCACGACCGGCCTGTGCCCGTATGACAACGCCTACTGGAACGGCACGCAGATGGTCTACGGCCAGGGCCTGCCTGCCGCGCTGGACGTGGTCGGACACGAGCTCACCCACGGCGTCACGCAGTACACCTCGGACCTCATGTACTACTACCAGTCCGGGGCGATCAACGAGTCCATGTCCGACGTCATGGGCGAGCTGATCGACCAGCTCGAGGGGTCGGAGCCGGTCGCCGATCGCTGGGTGATCGGACAGGACGTGCCCGACGACGGCCGGGGCCTGCACGACTTGCGCAACATGAAGGACCCCCTCGAGAGCCGGGGCGGCGCCCAGCCGGACATGATGACCAGCTCCGCGTGGGATCCGGGCCAGTCGCATGGCCTCACGACCGACAGCGGCGGGGTGCACACGAACTCGGGCGTCGGCAACAAGGCCGCCTACCTCATCACCGAGGGCACCCGGCTCGAGCCCGGTGGCGCCTTCGACGGGCAGTCCTTCACCGGCATGACGGACAATGACGGCCACGCCCTGACCGGCCTGGCGGACGGCAGCGGTGAGACCGCCGACCGCACGCAGGTGCTGCAGAAGGTTGCCACGCTCTACTACACCCTCGAGCAGCTCATGCCGAGCTGGAGCACCTACGCCGACCTCGACCACCTGCTGCCGCAGGCCTGCGCCTCGCTCAACACCGGCAGCCCCGTCGGACCGCTGGGTCTGGTCTTCCACGACGCGGACTGCGCGGCCGTGTCCCATGCCGTCGCGGCGACGCAGATGGA
The DNA here is from genome assembly GCA_035699865.1 of Oryzihumus sp. Taxonomy (GTDB): domain Bacteria; phylum Actinomycetota; class Actinomycetes; order Actinomycetales; family Dermatophilaceae; genus Oryzihumus. The sequence continues at coordinate 1,470 of DASSPC010000337.1, forward strand.
CCAGGACCCGACCTCGGCCGCAGCCCGGCCACGGCCAATGGCCCCCCAGTGCACCAACGGGGGCACGCAGACGATGCTGTGGTCAGACGACTTCGAGTCGCCCACCGCCTCCGCCGCCAGGTGGGTGGTCTCCCCGAAGCCCAGTGATGCCAACGGCGACGGGTTCCCGGAGACGGCGTGGTTCACCAACCCGCCGTCCTACGGGCTCTATCCTCACTCCGGGCGCCACAACCTCTGGGGTGACGACCCGGACACGCCGCAGCTGCTGACGGCCGAGCTCAACACCACCATCACCGCGCACCCGCAGACCTACCTGTGGTTCGCCCACGCCTACGACTTCGACAGTGCGTACAACGACGGGACCGGCCGCAGCGAGTTCTACGACGGGGGGCAGGTGCAGTACAGCACGTACAGCCCGACGACCCGGACGTGGAGCACCTGGCACGACGCCGGGTCGATGCTCGTCAACAACGGCTACACCGGCACGCTCGCCAGCGGCTCCGGCAATCTTCACGCCGGCCAACACGCGTTCGTCGGCACCAGCGGCGGCTACACGGCGAGCCGGCTGGACCTCACCCCGCTGGCGGGCAAACAGGTCCGGCTCGCCTTCGTCGTGGCGTCCGACAGCGACTACGGCGGCTACGGCTGGTTCGTCGACGACGTCAAGGTCTTCTCCTGCTCGACGACGCTGACCGTCACCCCGCCGCGCACAGTGCCCTACGGGACCACGGTTGCGCTGACCGGCCGGCTGACCCGGACGGGCACCTCCACGCCGCTGCCCCAGCCCGACCGCACCGTGCTGCTGTACCAGCGCTTCCACGGCACCACCGCCTGGGGCTCGGCGGTGCGCTCGACCATGACGACCGCGACCGGGACCTACGGGTTCGGCGGCATCCGGCCGGCCCGCAGCATGGACTACCGGGTCACGTTCCCCGGCGGGTCTGGGTTCACGTCGTCCTCCGGTGACACGCAGCTGTCCGTTGCACCCAGGGTGACGCTGTCCGTCAACGACCGCACGGCATACCGCGGACAGCTGCTGCACTTCACCGGCGGCGTCGGCCCCAACCACCACGGCCAGAAGGTGTCCCTGCAGCGCTACGTCGGCGGCGGCCGGTGGAGCACCATCACGACCGCGACGCTGAGCTCGGCGAGCGGCTACTCGCTGTGGTGGCGCCCGGGGTACGCCGTCACCTACACCGTCCGGGTGCTCAAGCCGGCGGACAGTGACCACGCTGCCGCAGCGAGCAACCCCACCACCATCAGCGTGCGCTGACGCAGGGCCCCGCCGACCCGGCAGGAGACGACGAAGGCCCCGCGGTGACCGCGGGGCCTTCGTCGTGTCGAGCGTGGGTGCGACCCGCGTCAGACGCGGATGCCGAGCAGGGCGTCGAGCGTCCGCGCCACGAGGCCGGGCGCGGCCGGGTCCTCGCCCCCACGGGACAGGGACTCCTTGGCCCAGCGGTCGACGGCAGCCACCGCGCCAGGGCCGTCGAGGTCGTCGGCGAGGCACTCGCGGATGCGCTCGATGGTCGCCGTCGCGTCGGGGCCGGCGTTGACGGACAACGCCTCGCGCCACGTGGCCAGCCGCTCCTGCGCCTCGGCGAGCACCTCGTCGGACCACTCCCACCCGGTGCGGTAGTGGTGCGCGACCAGGGCGAGCCGGATGGCCATCGGGTCGACCCCCTCGGCCCGCAGCGCGGAGACGAACACCAGGTTGCCCCGCGACTTGCTCATCTTCTCGCCGTGCAGCCCGACCATCGCCTGGTGCACGTAGGCCCGCGCGAACGGCTCGGTGCCGGTGAGCCCGCTGGCCTGCACGGCCGACATCTCGTGGTGCGGGAAGACCAGGTCGGTGCCGCCGCCCTGGACGTCGAAGCTCATGCCGAGGTGCTCGAGGGCGATCGTGGTGCACTCGATGTGCCAGCCCGGGCGGCCGTCACCGAGGTCACCGCCCTCCCAGGACGGCTCACCGGCGCGGGCCGCCCGCCACAGCAGCGGGTCGAGGGCGTCGCGCTTGCCCGCGCGGTCGGGGTCGCCACCGCGGTCGGCGAACACGGCCATCATCTGCTCGCGGTCCCAGGACGAGACCTGGCCGAAGCCGGGCTGGGTGGACAGGTCGAAGTAGACGTCGCTCGCCCCCGGCTCGCCCTCGCCGTCGGGCACCGGCACGCGGTATGCCGCGCCGTCGACGAGCAGCTTGCTCACCGACTCCACCACGGCGGGGATGCTCTCGACCGCACCGACGAAGTGGTCCGGGGGGATGACCGCGAGGTCGGTGAGGTCCTCGCGGAACAGCGCGGTCTCCTGCTCGGCCAGCTCGCGCCAGTCGACCCCGTCACGCTCGGCGCGCTCGAGCAGCGGCTCGTCGATGTCGGTGACGTTCTGGACGTAGACGACCTGGTGACCGGCGTCGCGCAGCGCCCGGCCCAGCAGGTCGAACGTGA
>DASSPC010000338.1:0-3664 GCA_035699865.1 Oryzihumus sp.
CATGCTCCAGGTGGTGCCCACCCCGAACGCCGCCCAGCTGCAGCGGTACTCCCGCCAGGTCGAGCTCAACAACGACACCACCAGCTCCGGCGCGGTCCGCGGCTACGGCGACGGGGCCCCGGCGACGATCATTCCCCGGCACCCGGGCCAGGGGTCGCCCATCAAGCACGTGATCTACGTGGTCAAGGAGAACCGGACCTACGACCAGATCCTCGGTGATCTGGGCAAGGGCAACGGCGACCCGTCGCTGGCCATCTTCGGCAAGGACGTGACGCCGAACCAGCACGCGCTGGCCAGCAAGTTCGCCACCCTGGACAACTTCTACGTCAACGGTGAGGTCAGCCAGGACGGCTGGGACTGGGCCACGCAGGGCAACTCCAACCCGTACAACCAGCTCGCCACCCATCAGGGCTATGACGGCAACGGCTCCGAGTACGACTCCTCCGGCTACCTCGACTCACCGGTGACGGCCGGCGGCGCCGACCCGGGCAAGGCGTTCCTGTGGGACCGGGCGGCTGCGGCCGGCCAGAGCTTTCGGCACTACGGGATGCACTCGCTGCCCTCGGACTGGTTCGGTCCGAAGAACCAGGTCACGTGTGCGAGCGGCGAGTACTGCGCGTACGAGCCGCTGCTGAACCAGAACACCGACCACCACTACCCGTGGTTCGACATGGAAATCACGGACCAGAGCAGGGTCGCTGAGTGGAAGAAGGAGTTCGACCAGTACGTCGCGAAGGACAACCTGCCGTCGTGGCAGTTCGTCGACCTCCCGCGTGACCACACCTACGGCTGGTATGCCGGCGGGTCCACCGCCAAGGCGATGGTCGCCGACAACGACTACGCCCTGGGGCAGCTCGTCTCCTCGGTCTCGCACTCGAAGTACTGGAAAGACACGGCCATCTTCGTCGTCGAGGACGACGGCCAGGACGGACCGGACCACGTGGACGCACACCGCTCCCCGGCCCTGGTCATCAGCCCGTACACCCAGCGCGGGATCGTTGACTCCCACTTCTACAACCAGACGTCCGCCCTGCGGACGATGGAACTGCTGATGGGTCTTGGCCCGCTGTCGCAGTACGACGCGGCCGCGGTCCCGATGATCTGGACGTTCGGGGACCGTGCGAACCTCACCCCGTACGAGGCCCTGGTGCCGCAGCAGTCCCTCACCGCCAGGAACCCGGCCAACTCCACGTCGGTCATGACCCCGCAGGCGATCCAGGGAGAGCCCGACCAGGTCGACGAGCACGCGCTGAACGAGGAGATCTGGCGCTCGGTGCGCGGCCCGCATGCGAATGTGCCACCGGCGCAGCACCACGTATTCCCGGCCCAGGTGCAATCTGGCACGTCGGATCACTAGGCCGAGACGGCACCTCGGGCAGCGGCCCCGGCCCGGCACCAACGTCGGGGCTTCTGCCTTGCCATGTCCCGGCAGACCCGGAGCTCGTATGGTCGCATCCGTCAAGCGGGACGCCACCCCCGCCTGCGAGGGGGTCGCGGCGGGGGTGGCGTCGCTGGCCATCGGACTATGGCCAGCTGCTGGCCCTCCCGCCGTGGGACGGTGTGCGGCCAAAGACGGAGAGTAGCGACGACATCGACGCTCATCAATGCGCACTCGAGTGGCAAGGCCCCTGAGTGCTGTTCGCTTGCCGTGGCGATGGGCAGCGATGCATCACCCTTGCGACGGAGAGGACGCCCCCTGGGATGGGCAACGTCGGGGGAGTGCCCAGGTGCGCGGCGTGTGGCGACGAAGCCTCCGGGATCCGGCTGGCACGGTGACACTCGCGTCCGGCCTCGACACGGCCGGGCTGTAGTGCGTAGCTGGCGACGTTCCAGATTCAGCCAGGTGGCGACCCAGAATCAGACGCTGCAAGTCGGGTGCGCTTGGGCATTTCTGCAGGTCAGGGGGTTTCAGCCATACGCCACGAGGGCGGGGCGTGGCTGAAACCTTCGCCGGAAGCCTCGCTGGACCTCCGGCGTTGGCGGCGCCCTGAGAAGGGTAGCCCAACCGCGGGGCCCTGCCTTGCGTGGCGCCTGTGATGGGCACGGTCAGCGTTTGCGCGTTCGGCGCCAACCTCGACGAGGGTCGGCCGCGGGGTAGCCAGGGTGAGCCGCACGAACCCGCGCCCTGCTTCGCCGCACACCGACCCCCGGTCAGCCAGTGGCCCGCGTGCTCGCTGATCCCCGTGGCACCTCCAGTGACAGGCCAGGTCCGCGCTTCGGCGGTCAGTGGGTGGACGGCACGGTCTCTACCTCGCGCCGGTCGTCGGACCACAGCGTGTGGAAGACGCCCTCCTTGTCGACCCGTCGGTAGGTGTGCGCCCCGAAGAAGTCCCGCTGCCCTTGGATCAGCGACGCAGGCAGCCGCTCGGAGGCGAGCGAGTCGAAGTAGGCGAGCGCGGAGGAGAAGCCCGGCGCAGGGACGCCGGCGGTCGCGGCGGTGGCGACCACGCGGCGCCAGGCCTGCTGCCCGGAGGCCACGGCGCCGGCAAAGTAGGGGTCGGCGAGCAGCGAGGCCAGCGCCGGGTCGTTCGCGTAGGCGTCGACGATCCGGTTGAGGAACCGGGCCCGGATGATGCAGCCGGCCCGCCAGATCTTCGCGATCGCACCCAGGTCGATGTTCCAGCCGTACTCCTTCGCGCCGGCCACGATCAGGTCGAAGCCCTGCGCGTAGGCGACCACCTTCGAGGCGTAGAGCGCGGCGCGCACGTCGTCGGCAAAGCCGTCGGGGAGCTTCGGTGGGGTCGGGCGATCCTGCATCGTCTTCCGTATGGCAGCCCGCTGCTCGGGTTTGCTCGAGACCGCCCGAGCGAAGACCGCCTCCCCAATGCCGGAGACGGGGATGCCGAGCCCGACGGCGTTCTGTACCGTCCACACGCCGGTGCCCTTTGAGCCGGCCTCGTCGAGGATGACGTCGACCAGGGGCTGGCCGGTCGCCGCGTCGGTCTGGGCGAGCACCTCGGCGGTGATCTCGATGAGGTAGGACTCCAGGTCGCCCTCGTTCCAGGAGTGGAAGACGTCGACGAGCTGCCCCACCTCGAGGCCGCCGACCCGGCGCAGCAGGTCGTAGGCCTCCGCGATGAGCTGCATGTCGGCGTACTCGATGCCGTTGTGGACCATCTTGACGAAGTGACCGGCGCCATCCGTGCCGACATGTGTCACGCACGGCTCGCCCTCGGCGACCGCGGCGATCGAGCGCAGGATCGGGCCGAGGGTCTCCCACGCCTCCGCGGACCCGCCGGGCATGATCGAAGGGCCGTGCAGGGCGCCCTCCTCGCCGCCGGAGATGCCGGTGCCGACGAAGTTGAGCCCGCGCTCGCGCAGGTCGCGCTCGCGGCGGATCGTGTCGTGGAAGTTCGCGTTGCCGCCGTCGACGATGATGTCGCCCGGCTCGAACCGGTCGGCAAGCTGGGAGATCACCGCGTCGGTGCCGGCACCGGCCTGGACCATGATGATCGCGGTGCGCGGCTTGGCCAGCGAGGCGACGAAGTCGTCGATCGACTCCGACGCTACGAAGCCGACATCGCCGTGCTCCTCGAGCAGCTCCTGGGTGCGGGCGTAGGTCCGGTTGTAGATCGCGACCGTGTTGCCCTCGCGGGAGGCGAGGTTGCGGGCCAGGTTGGACCCCATGACGGCCAGGCCGACGACGCCGATGTTGGCGGATCGG
>DASSPC010000339.1:0-2887 GCA_035699865.1 Oryzihumus sp.
GAAGGGGCGGGGGCATCCAGGCAAAGGGAAGGCTCAGCCATGCGGACGGTATGCCGGGCAGTCGTCAGCGGCGCCCTCGCCCTGTCCCTGCTCGCAGCCGGGCTCGCCGGTGCCGGGGACGCCCTGGCCGCGCCGGCGCCCACCCCCAGCCCTGCGACCTCCCCGTCCCCGGGCGCGACGGCCACCGCGACACCCACCCCCACCGCGAGCGCCACACCCCCGGCCGGGGTGGATGGCCAGCTGCCCGCCGGTGCCGGGGAGCAGCCGGCGCTCACCGCGGCGCAGCTGTCCGGGCAGATCGCCGCCGCCGACCGGCTCCGTGCCGGGCTGATTGCCTCCAGCGCCAAGGTCGCCACCGCCACCGCCCGTATCGACCGGCTGTCGCGCCAGTCCGCGACCGTGCTGGCGCAGCTGTCGGTGGCCCGGCGGGCCGAGGCCGCGGCCCGCGCCGAGGCGCTGCGCCAGCTCCAGCGGTTCCGCTCGCTGGACGCCGCGATGCAGGCCGACCAGGACAGCGTGGGCCGCTGGGCGCACGACGCCTACGTCAACGGCGGCCCCCTGGCCGAGTACATGACCTTCGTGCAGGTGCTGAGCACCCCCGACCCGGAGCAGGCCGCCGACCCGATGGCGATCCTGCAGTACGTCGCGTCGGCGCGGGGCCGGGCACTGGACCGGCTGCAGGGGTTGACTGCCGCCCAGCAGGACGCCGCCGACCGAGCCGAGAGGGCCAGCCGGGAGGCGATCGCCGAGGCCGCGCGCATCCAGGCCGCCAAGGCCCGGCTGGACAAGCTGCTGGCCCAGCAGCGCGCGGCGCTCGCCGACCTGCGCCAGGCCCAGGCCGACCAGCTGCTGGCCGCCGGGTCCGTGCGCGGGGCGCTGCTGCGCTCGCACGACCCCGAGGCGCGGGCCGCCGACAGCCGCCTGGCGCAGGCGCTGCAGAGCCAGGGCGCGCAGGTGTTCGGCGACCCCGGCACCCCGTGCCACGCCAGCACGGCGACCTACCCCAACGGGCAGATCCCGGCCTCGGCGCTGTGCCCCCTGTATGCCGCGCCCGGCAAGGGGCTGCGCCCCGCGGCGGCAGCAGCGTTCAACGCCATGAGCCGGGCCTACGAGAAGGAGACCGGCTCGCCCCTGTGTGTCACCGACGCCTACCGCTCCTACGCCGGGCAGGTGGCGGTGGCCGCCTCCCGCCCCGGCTTCGCCGCGGTCCCCGGGACGAGCAACCACGGGCTCGGGCTGGCCGTCGACCTCTGCGGCGGGGTGCAGAGCTTCGGCAGCAGCGCCCACTGGTGGATGCAGACGCACGCCCCGCTGTACGGCTGGTTCCACCCCGCGTGGGCCGAGCCGACCGGGGTGCTTCCCGAGCCGTGGCACTGGGAGTTCGCCCAGTGAGGCGTGCCACGGCCGGGACACGCGCCCAAAGCGGGTGGCGGCGCACCACCACGTGAGAGCCTGCGCGCATGACGAGCGCGCTGGACTCCGGTGTCGGCCGACGGGCCCGACGCGACACCCCGCACCAACGGGCGTGGTACTGGTACGACTGGGCCAACTCGGCCTACGTCACCACCACGATGACGGTGCTGATCGGCCCCTACCTCACGTCGGTGGCCAAGGCCGCCGCCTGCCCGGGGCTGGCCGACGGGGCGTCCTGCCGGACGGACCTGGACGTGCTCGGCATACCGGTCTCCCCCGGCTCGCTCGCACCGTACACGCTGACCGTGTCCACGCTGGTCTCCGCAGTGCTGTTGATCTTCGTCGGCGCCGTCGCCGACCGGTCACCCCGGCCGACCCGGCTGCTCGCCGCGTTCGCCTGGGTCGGCGCGCTCGCCGGCAGCCTGCTCTTCCTCGTCGCGGGCAGCAGCTGGCAGCTGGGGGTGGTGCTGCTCATCGTCGCCAACCTGTGCCTCGGCTCCTCGCTGGTGATCTATGACTCCCTGCTGTGCCGGATCGCCGCGCCCGACGAGCGCGACCGCGTCTCCAGCCGGGGCTGGGCGCTGGGCTACGCCGGCGGCGGACTGCTGCTGGCGCTGAACTTCGTGCTCCTCAACGTGCATGCCGCCCTCGGCCTGAGCGAGGGCATGGCGGTGCGGGTCAGCCTGCTCTCGGCCGGCCTGTGGTGGGGGGTCTTCACGCTCATCCCGGTGCTCGGGCTGCGCGACGTCCACGGCACGACGGCCACCCCGGTCGAGAAGCAGGCCGGTGTCGTCGGCGGCAGTGTGCGGCAGCTGGCGCGCACGTTCACCGAGCTGCGCCGCTACCCCCAGACGCTGCTGTTCCTGCTCGCCTACCTGTTCTTCAACGACGGCATCCAGACCGTCATCGGCAGCTCCAGCCTCTACGGCATCGAGGAGCTGAAGTTCGCCCAGAGCACCGTGCTGGGCGTGTTCCTGCTCGTGCAGTTCGTCGCCTTCGGCGGGGCGCTGCTCTTCGGCCGGCTGGCCCGGTCCTACGGTGCCTGGCGGGTCGTCCTGACCAGCCTGGGCGTGTGGACCCTCGTGGTCACCGTCGCCTTCTTCGTGCCGGCCGGGGCCCTCGGCGCCTTCGTGGCGCTCGCGGTCCTCATCGGCATCGTCCTCGGCGGCAGCCAGGCCCTGTCGCGCTCGCTGTACAGCCAGCTGATCCCGCGCGGCCGGGAGGCGGAGTTCTTCAGCCTCTACCAGGCGATGGAGCGCGGCACGAGCTGGTTCGGCACGTTCGTGTTCGGCCTGGTGCACCAGCTCACCGACTCCTACCGCTGGGCGATCGTCGCGCTGATCGTCTTCTTCGTGCTCGGCGGGGTGCTGCTCTCGCGTGTGCGCATGGCCGAGGGCATCCGGGCGGCGGGCAACGAGCTGCCCGCCGTGGTGTGACTCACAGTCCCAGCACAACTTCGGATCCGGGGCGCTGA
>DASSPC010000340.1:0-4757 GCA_035699865.1 Oryzihumus sp.
CCGGCGCATCCACGTGGTGAGCGCCACGAAGAGCGGGACGACGGCGGCGTTGCCGGAGCGCAGCTGCCCGGCGGCCTGCTCGACCCCGGTGAGCGTGGTCTCGTCGACCGTCTCGCCGTCCTGCGACGGCAGCACCAGGTAGCGCCGGCGGCTGCCGCGTACCGCGAGGCCCTCTCCCGGACCGAGCCGCGCGCTCAGCCACAGCTGCGCGTTGCCCACCTCGCGCGAGCGCAGCTCCTGCAGCAGGGCGGGCGTGGGCTCGGCAGGACGGGCCCGTGCCGCGAAAAGCAGCAGCCGGGTGGAGTAGGGCGTGGCCAGCAGCGCGCAGATCGGACCCGCGAGCAGCGCCATCGCCTGGGCCCGGTTGTCCCACGGCGAGATCCAGAACCACAGCAGGGGGCCGCCCAGGGCCGCGGCCAGCAGCCAGGCGCCCAGCACCCAGGTGAACAGGACACGAAGCGTCCCCAGAAGTCGCATGGCGTCGAGCTCCCCTCTGCCCGCGCCGTGCCGGCCGGTGTCTCACCGGGCTCTCGAAGCGGTGCCGCAGGAGCCTACCGGGATGACGCCGACCGGGGCTGGGCGCGCGAAGGTGTCAGAGGGCGCGCAGGTACTGCTTCGGCCACGGCGTGGATGCCGGCTCGACCTCGAGGGCCTGGGCGGCGTGCAGCGGCCAGTACGGGTCGCGCAGCAGCTCGCGGGCCAGCAGCACGGCGTCGGCCTCGCCCGCGGCCAGGATGTCCTGCGCCTGCTTGGGCTCGGTGATCATGCCCACGGCGCCGGTGGCGATGCCCGCCTCGCGCCGGATCCGGGCGGCGAACGGCACCTGGTAGCCGGGCCCGACCTCGATCTCCTGGCGGTGGTCCAGCCCGCCGCTGGAGACGTCGACGAGGTCGACGCCATGCTCCCTCAGGTGCCGGGACAGCTCGACGCTCTGGTCCACGTCCCAGCCCTGTCCCTCGGGCAGCCAGTCGGTGGCCGAGATGCGCACGACCAGCGGCAGCGTCTCGGGCAGCTCCTCACGCACCGCGTCGACCACCCGCAGCGGCAGCCGCATCCGGCCCTCGAGGTCGCCGCCGTACTCGTCGGTGCGGTGGTTGGCGGCGGGGGAGAGGAACTGGTGCAGCAGGTAGCCGTGCGCGCCGTGCAGCTCGATGACCTCGAAGCCGGCGGCCACCGCACGGCGGGTCGCGGCCCGGAAGTCCTCGACCAGCGTGTCGAGGTCGGCGGCGGTGAGCGCACGAGGCGGGGCGTAGCGGCCGAACGCCTCCGCGCTGGGGGCGACGGTCTGCCACCCGCCTTCCTCGACAGGCACGGACCCGCTGCCCGCGGCGAAGGGGGCATAGGTCGAGGCCTTGCGTCCGGCGTGCGCGAGCTGGATGCCCGGCGTGGCCCCGGCGGCGGCGAGCATCGCCACGATCGGTGCGAACGCCTCCAGCTGGGTGTCGTTCCACAGCCCCAGGTCCCGCGGGCTGATCCGGCCCTCGGGGGTGACCGCGGTCGCCTCGGCGATCACCAGGCCCGCGCCGCCGACGGCTCGGGAGTGCAGGTGCGTGGCGTGCCAGGCGGTCGGGGCGCCGGTCGCGGGGCCGGTGTCGGCCGCGGAGTACTGGCACATCGGTGACATCCACACGCGGTTGCGGATCGTCACGTCGCGGAGTCGGAACGGTTCGAAGAGGGAGGTCACGTCATGGTCCAAGTCCTTGCGCACGCTGGCTATTCCGGTGCCGTCGCCTCGCAGGCCGCCCGGTCGGGGTGCGCCTGCGGCATACCCGGGATGCGCACGGACGGGTGCGCCATGTGGCGGAGGTGGGGTCCCCGGTGGGGGAGCAGCGTGGGGCTGCCCGACGCACCTCTCGCGCGCCGGGTCACCCACCGTGAGGAGTACTGCGATGACCGTTCTGGTCGAGATGGACATGCCCATGCCCCGGGAGCTGATCGAGGCGCTCGGCGAGAAGATGGGGATCCGCACCAAGGCCCCCGAGGGGCTGGTCAGCCACGTGCTGTCCGAGACGGGGGAGGGCTGCCACGTGATGGACATCTGGGACTCCCCGGAGATGTTCGAGCGGTTCCGCGACAGCGAGCTCGTGCCGCAGATGATGAGCTTCCTGCAGGAGCGCGGGATGACGCCCCCGGAGCACCTGCCCGACCCGAAGTACACGCCGGTCTACGACCTGGTCCGCGGCAGCTGACCGGTCGGTCCCCCCAACGCGACGATCGTCGCGGCCATTTCGGCGCCAGATCGTGCTCGGACGGCCGCGACGATCGTCGCGCGAACAACGCAGAGGCGGTGCCAGACTGCCGCCCATGACCGAGGGGGAGTGGGTCCCGGCGCAACCGTCGGCGGGCCGGATCGAGGCGGACAGCCTGAGCCTGCGCTGGTGGGAGCCCGGCGACGTGGCCGAGATGCTCGAGGTCGTGCTGGCCTCCCGGGAGCACCTGCGGGCGTTCCTGCCCTGGGCGACCGGCTACAGCATCGAGACCGCCGAGGGCTACCTCGACAGGACGCGCGAGGGCGTGCGGACCCACCGGGACTTCAGCTACCGGGTGGAGGACGCCGCCACCGGCGAGCTGCTCGGCTCGGCCGGGCTGATGGCCCGGATCGGGCCGCGTGCGCTGGAGCTCGGCTACTGGGTGCGTGCCGACCGGACCCGCGAGGGCATCGCCACCCGCGCAGCGGCCGCGCTGACCCGTGCCGGGCTCGAGCTGCCGGACGTGGACCGGGTCGAGATCCACCACGATGCGGCCAACCACGCCAGTGCCGGCGTGCCACGCCGGCTCGGCTACACCCGGGCGGGAGAGTACGGCCGTGCCGTGCGTGCTCCTGGCCAGACGGGTCGTGCCGTGCGGTGGGTGACCGGCGGGTGAGGCCGCGTTGGTGAGGGGTCCGTCGCGTTGGTCGCAGGGAATGACCGGTGACCAACGCGACGACACCGCGACCAACGCGAGAGTCAGCCCTGGTCAGGCCTGAGGTTCAGCTGCTCCAGTAGACCCGGCCGGGGTTCATGATCCCGGCCGGGTCGAACAGCGCCTTGACCGCGCGCTGCCGGGCCAGCTCGGCCTCCCCGAGCTCCTGGGCCAGCCAGCGGGACTTCAGTGAGCCGACCCCGTGCTCGCCGGTGATCGTCCCGCCCAGCTCGAGCGCGACCGCGACCAGGTCGCCGAAGGCCTCCTCGGCGCGCTCGCGGCTGCCCTCGACCGCCGGGTCGAAGAAGAAGCAGGGGTGCAGGTTGCCGTCGCCACCGTGCCCGGACATGGTGATCTCGACCTCGCGCTTGGCCGCGATGTCCTGCCCGGCGCGGATCAGCTCGGTGAGCCGGCCGATCGGCACGCACACGTCCTCGATGAACCGGCGCCCCTTGGCCTCCAGGGCGGGGTTGAGCGCCCGGCGCCCGGCCAGCAGCGCATCCGCCTCCTGCGCGTCGTCGGCGACCGCGACCTCGGCGGCGCCCGCGGACTCCAGCACCGCGGCATACCGCTGCACGTCCTCGGCCGTGTGGCCCGGCCGGTCGCTCTGCACGATGAGCGCGGCGGCGCAGCCCTGCGGGAAGCCGTAGTCCGCGACCGCCTGGACCGCCGCGATCGTCGCGGCATCCATGAGCTCCAGGAGCGAAGGACGGTGCCGCTCCTGGCGCAGGGCGATGATCGCCGCGCTCGCCCGCTCGAGGTCGTCGAACGTCGCGAGCACCGTCAGGGCCGGGTCCGGCGCCGGCACCAGCTTCGCGGTCACCTCGGTGACCACGCCGAGGGTGCCCTCGGAGCCGACGAACAGGCCGGTCAGGTCGAGTCCGGCGACACCCTTGGCGGTGCGCCGTCCGGTGCGGATCACCTCGCCGCCGGGCAGCACGACCTGCAGCCCACGGATGTAGTCCGCGGTGACGCCGTACTTCACGCAGCACAGCCCGCCGGCGTTGGTGGCCACGTTGCCACCGATGGTGCAGAACGCCGAGGAGGCGGGGTCGGGCGGGTAGAACAGGCCCGCCTGCGCGGCGGCCTTCTTCAGGTCGGCGTTGATGACGCCCGGCCCGGCGACCGCGACGCCCTCGAGCGGGTCGACGTCGTGGACGGTGTCCAGCGCCTCGACGTTGAGCACCACGGCGCCCTGCATCGCCACGCTGCCGCCGGCCAGGCCGCTGCGGGCGCCCTGCGGCACCACCGGGGTGCCGCTCTCCTGCGCGAAGCGCATCACCTCGACCACGTCGGCGAGGTCGCGGGCCCGGACCACCTCGTAGTCCGCCGGCGCCGCGGCACCCAGGGACTCGTCCACGGCATACGTCGCCTTGACGTCCGGGTCGGTGACCACACGGCTGCTGAGCGAGGAGGGGAGCGCTGCCACGGCCCAACCCTATGCCGGGGCCCGGCAAGCGCATCGCGGCGCGGGCGCCGGCTGCCCTAGACTGACGGCACAGGCGTCGACCCGGCCATCACCGGCGAGCCTCCGGAAGAACGGGCCGCGAGGCCTCACTAGAACCGGACGGGTGGGCCCGTCACAGCCTTCTAACAAGAGCGGCCGTATGCCGTGTCCCCGCCACCGGGGGCCGCGTCCGGCAAGCGAGGTGGTACCGCGGTGCCTCCCGGACCGACCCGGGGGACGTCGTCCTCGCGAAAGGCACGGCCATGAGCCGGACGCTTTCGACGAGATGGAGACGCCCGCGATGACCTACCCCAAGGTCGACTTCCTCAGCCCCGAGTCCGCCGACGCCGCGCGCCCCCAGGGGGTCGCCGCGAGCCCGCGCTTCCCGGAGATCGAGGAGCGGATC
>DASSPC010000341.1:0-3689 GCA_035699865.1 Oryzihumus sp.
GGTCTCGCGCTCGTCCTCCTGCTGCAGCGAGACGATCTTCTGCTGCAGCGTGCGGATCAGCTCCAGGCCGGTGCGGTCGCCGACGTGGGCCAGGCGGGGGTACTCGTGGCCGCCGAAGTTGCGCTGGCTGATCCGGCCGTCGGCGGTGCGGTCGAACAGCGCGCCGTAGGTCTCCAGCTCCCACACCCGCTGCGGCGCCTCCTTGGCGTGCAGCTCGGCCATGCGGGGGTTGTTGAGGAACTTGCCGCCGCGCAGGGTGTCGCGGAAGTGCACCTGCCAGCTGTCGTTGCTGTTGACGTTGCCCATCGACGCGGCGATGCCGCCCTCGGCCATGACGGTGTGGGCCTTGCCGAACAACGACTTGCAGATGATCGCCGTGCGCAGCCCGTGCTCGCGCGCCTCGATGGCCGCGCGGAGCCCGGCGCCACCGGCACCGATCACCACGACGTCGTAGCTGTGGCGTTCCAGGTCCGTCACGTGCAGCCCTTCCGGTTGTGAGCGTGCGTCGGCGCGGTGGCCGGCGTCAGTTGATGAAGCGCAGGTCCGACAGCGAGCCCGAGGCGACCAGCGCGATGTAGGCGTCGGTCACCACCAGCGAGGCCAGCGTCGTCCAGGCCAGGCCCATGTGGTGGCGGTTGAGCCGCGACACCTGGCCCCACAGCCGGTAGCGCACCGGGTGCCTGCTGAAGTGGTTGAGGCGGCCACCGATAATGCTGCGGCAGCTGTGGCAGGACACCGTGTAGGCCCACAGCAGAACCACGTTGGCAAGCAGGATGACGTTGCCCAGGCCGAACCCGAACCCGCCGTCCTTGCCATGGAAGGCGACCAGCGCGTCATACGTGTTGATCAGCGAGATGAGCACCGCGGCGTAGAAGAAGTAGCGGTGCAGGTTCTGGCCCAGCAGCGGGAAGCGCGTCTCGCCGGTGTAGCGCCCGTGCGGCTCCGCGACGGCGCACGCCGGCGGCGAGAGCCAGAACGAGCGGTAGTAGGCCTTGCGGTAGTAGTAGCAGGTGAGCCGGAACAGCAGCAGGAACGGCAGCGTGAGGATCGCGTAGGGCACGAGCGGCGGGAAGTCGCCGAACGGCGTGCCGAAGTGGCTCGATCCCGGCGCGCACGAGGTCGACAGGCACGGCGAGGCGAACGGCGTGAGGTAGTGGTAGTCGGCCACCCAGTAGTTCACCTGCGACGCGGCGCGCACCGTGGCGTAGGCCAGCCAGGCGACGAGCCCGACCACGGTCAGGGTCGGCTGCACCCACCAGCGGTCGACGCGCAGCGTGCGCTGGTCGATCCGGGCCCGGCCCGGAGCGCCCACGCCGGGACGCAGGTCTGCCCCTGCCACGCCTCAGCGCCCCGGCCGGGGGCCGGCGGCCTCGTCGTCGGCCTCGGCCCACAGCGACGGGTCGTAGTCCTCGTCGGGGATGTAGATGATCTCCCCGGGCTGGCCCTGCGGGAGCCGCTCGTGGCTGGCCTGGGCGATGAGGTTGAGGTCGGCGATGACCCTTCCGACGTCGTCCTTGAGCCGGCGCACGTCGATCGTGTCGCCGAGCCGGCCGGCGAGGACCACCACCGACTCCCTCAGTGCCGCCGCGCGGTTGCCCGCCGCGGCCAGATCGTCGTGGACCGTCATGCGCACCTCTCCCTGAAGAGGGCCCGCTGTGTCGCGGGTCACAGGACCGCAGTCTGTCGCGCCGTCAGGCGCAGGTAAAGCAACTCCGGGTAAAGGGTGTGTCCGGGCCGGGGCGACGCCGGCCGTCGCCCTCGTCCGAACGCACGAAACAGCCCGTTTCGCGCGGGTGAGGCACGCGATACGGGCCGTCTTTGCGGGGCCTGTCAGCCCTGCCTCACCTCTCCTCGCAGATGCACCGCAGGCAGAACTCCACGTACCTGCGTGCCCCGGTCAGGTAGGCGGCCTGCTCCGAGCGCCACAGCGCGTCGAAGAGCACGCCCGGGACCGTACGGAGGCCGATGTCGCCCAGATCCTTCCGCGTCATCGAGCCGCAGCTCTTGCGGTGCAGCATCGGCACCCGCATCGTGGGGTCCGCTGCGGCGTCGACGTTCAGCAGCAGCTCCGCCTCGCCGGCAACACCGTCCCGCACGTTCCACTGGGCGCGGCCCTTCGGGGTGTCGGTGGACGCGTGGTGAAAGCCCGGTACAGCGTTCTTCGTCGCCATGGCGCAGTCCTTCCGTCGCGGGTCGTCCCGGCACCGTACCCTCGGGCGGCCGCCCTCGCCGGTCGAGGTGACCGAGCCCCTGTGGGACCTTCGGCTTCGGTGAGGCCCGGTGGACTCCCGCAGGCTCGACCCAG
This sequence comes from Oryzihumus sp., assembly GCA_035699865.1. Lineage (GTDB taxonomy): Bacteria > Actinomycetota > Actinomycetes > Actinomycetales > Dermatophilaceae > Oryzihumus. Next base: position 2,306 of record DASSPC010000341.1, read on the forward strand.
GAGCGGGCAGCACCGCCCGCCGGGGATCGGAGGGGCCATGGCCAGGGTCGAGGGACAGACGGTCATCCGGCGTCCGGTGGACGAGGTGTTCGACTACGTCGCGGACGAACGCCACGAACCGGCATACAACCGGCGGATGGTGCGGGCGGCGAAGCTCACCGACGGGCCGGTCGGGGCAGGCACGCGGTTCGAGGCCCAGATGGCCACCCGGCCACGGCCGATGCACATGGTCACCGAGCTCACCGGCTTCGAGCGTCCGCACCGGCTGGAGCTGAGGACGACGTCGGGCTTCGCCGAGGTGCGCGGGGCGATGACGTTCGACGCGGTCGACGGCGGGACGCGGATGCGCTGGTCCTGGGAGCTGCGCCCGCACGGCGCGCTGCGCCTGGCCGGGCCGGTGCTCGGCTGGGTCGGCCGCCGGCAGGAGGCGGCCATCTGGGCGGCGCTCAAGCAGCACCTGGAGTCCGGGCAGCCCTCACAACCCTGACCGGACGCACGAAACGGCCCGAACCACGCCTTGCGGGAGGCGGATTCGGGCCGTTTCGTGCGTCCGGTGGGCTCGGGTCGGTGGGGTCAGGCCCGACTCAGGCCGTCGTGGCCCCGAGGGCCGCCCGCGCCTGCGCGACGCGGGAGCGGACGAGCTCGAGCTGCTCGGCCACGCGGGCCGGGGCGGTGCCGCCCTTGGCGTCGCGGGAGGCCAGCGAGCCCTCGACCGACAGGACGCTGCGCACGCCCTCGGTGAGGTGCGGCGAGATCGCCTGCAGGTCGGCGTCCGAGAGGTCCCACAGCTCGATCCCGCGCAGCTCGCACGCCCGCACGCACTCCCCCGCGACCTCGTGGGCCACGCGGAACGGCACGCCCTGCCGGACCAGCCACTCGGCGACGTCGGTGGCCAGGGAGAACCCCTGCGGCGCCAGCGACTCCAGCCGCTCGGTGTTGAAGCGCATCGTGGCGACCATGCCGGCGAACGCCGGCAACAGGACCTCGAGGGTGTCGACGGCGTCGAACACCGGCTCCTTGTCCTCCTGCAGGTCCCGGTTGTAGGCCAGCGGCAGCGACTTCAGCGTGGTGAGCAGCCCGGCGAGGTCGCCGACCAGCCGGCCGGCCTTGCCCCGGGCCAGCTCGGCCACGTCGGGGTTCTTCTTCTGCGGCATGATGCTCGACCCGGTGGAGTAGGCGTCGTCGAGGGTGATGAAGGAGAACTCCTTCGTCGCCCACAGCACGACCTCCTCGGCCAGCCGGGAGATGTCGACCGCCGCCATGGCCGAGACGAAGGCGAACTCGGCGACGAAGTCCCGGCTCGCCGTGCCGTCGATGGAGTTCTCCACCGCGGCGGTGAAGCCGAGGTCGGCCGCCACCGCGTCGGGGTCCAGGCCGAGCGAGC
>DASSPC010000342.1:0-3802 GCA_035699865.1 Oryzihumus sp.
CGAGACATCTCCGCCAGCCACGACGACGACGTCAACAAGACGGCCCGCGTGCAGGAGCTCATCCACGCCTACCGCGTGCGGGGCCACCTCATGGCCGACACCGACCCGCTGGAGTACCGCCAGCGCCGTCACCCCGACCTCGACGTCACCACCCACGGCCTGACCCTGTGGGACCTCGAGCGCGACTTCGCCACCGGCGGCTTCGGCGGCCAGACGATGCTCAAGCTGCGCAAGATCCTCGGCATCCTGCGTGACTCCTACTGCCGCACCGTCGGCGTGGAGTACATGCACATCCAGGACCCCGAGCAGCGCAAGTGGATCCAGTCCAAGATCGAGGTCCCCTACGCCAAGACCTCCGCGGACGAGCAGCTGCGGATCCTGCGCCGGCTCAACGCCGCCGAGGCGTTCGAGACGTTCCTGCAGACCAAGTTCGTGGGCCAGAAGCGGTTCAGCCTCGAGGGTGGCGAGTCCGTCATCGCGCTGCTCGACCGCATCCTGTGCCGCGCCGCCGGTGACGGCCTCGACGAGGTCTGCATCGGCATGCCGCACCGCGGCCGCCTCAACGTGCTGGCCAACATCGCCGGCAAGTCCTACGGCCAGATCTTCCGCGAGTTCGAGGGGACCCAGGACCCCAAGTCGGTGCAGGGCTCCGGCGACGTGAAGTACCACCTCGGCACCGAGGGCGAGTTCATCTCCGAGGACGGCGCCAAGACCAAGGTCTACCTAGCCGCCAACCCCTCGCACCTGGAGGCGGTCAACCCGGTCCTCGAGGGCATCGTCCGCGCCAAGCAGGACCGTCTCGACCTCGCCGGCGAGGACTTCACCGTCCTGCCGGTGTTGATGCACGGTGATGCGGCCTTCGCCGGCCAGGGCGTCGTGGCCGAGACGCTCAACCTCAGCCAGCTGCGCGGCTACCGCACCGGCGGCACGATCCACGTGGTCATCAACAACCAGGTCGGGTTCACCACGAGCCCTTCCTCCTCGCGCTCGTCGTTCTACTCCACTGACGTCGCCCGGATGATCCAGGCGCCGATCTTCCACGTCAACGGTGACGACCCCGAGGCCTGCGTCCGCGTGGCCGAGCTCGCCTTCGAGTTCCGCCAGCAGTTCAACAAGGACGTCGTCATCGACATGGTGTGCTACCGCCGCCGTGGCCACAACGAGGGCGACGACCCGTCGATGACCCAGCCGCTGATGTACAACCTCATCGAGGCCAAGCGCTCGGTCCGCAAGCTCTACACCGAGTCCCTCATCGGCCGTGGCGACATCTCGGTCGAGGAGGCCGAGGCCGCGCTGCGCGACTACCAGCAGCAGCTCGAGCGGGTCTTCGTGGAGACCAAGGAGGCCACCAAGGCGGCCGCGACGTCCAACCACACCGAGGTCCCCGGCACCGACACCGAGGGCCACGGCGGCCTGGAGCGCCCGTCCGCGCAGGAGGCCGACGAGGCCGCCCCGGTGCGCCGCGTCGAGACGGCCATCCCGGCCGAGGAGATGCAGCACATCGGCGACGCCTTCGTGAACATGCCCGAGGGCTTCACGGTGCACCCCAAGCTGCACCAGCTCATGGAGAAGCGCGCCGAGATGGTGCGCAAGGGTGGCATCGACTGGGCCATGGGCGAGCTGCTCGCCTTCGGCTCGCTGCTCAAGGAGGGCGTCCCGGTCCGTCTCGCCGGCCAGGACTCCCGCCGCGGAACGTTCGTGCAGCGCCACGCGGTGCTCATCGACAAGGTGACCGCCGAGGAGTGGACCCCGCTGCTCTACCTCGGTGAGGGCCAGGCCCGTTTCTGGGTCTACGACTCGCTGCTGTCGGAGTACGCCGCGATGGGCTTCGAGTACGGCTACTCCGTCGAGCGTCCGGACGCGCTGGTCCTGTGGGAGGCGCAGTTCGGCGACTTCTTCAACGGCGCGCAGACGATCGTGGACGAGTTCATCTCCTCCTCCGAGCAGAAGTGGGGCCAGCGCTCCTCGGTCGTGCTGCTGCTGCCGCACGGCTACGAGGGCCAGGGCCCGGACCACTCCTCCGCCCGCATCGAGCGCTTCCTGCAGATGTGCGCCGAGGACAACATGACGGTGGCCTACCCCTCCACCCCGGCGTCCTACTTCCACCTGCTGCGGCGCCAGGCCTACACCCGCCCGCGCCGCCCGCTCATCGTCTTCACCCCGAAGTCGATGCTGCGCCTGAAGGCCGCGGCCTCCCCGGTCGAGGACTTCACGCAGAGCACGTTCCGTCCGGTGCTGCCCGACCGGGGCGCCCCGGAGCCCAGCGGCGTGACCCGCGTGCTGCTCGCCTCCGGAAAGGTCGTCTACGACCTGGAGGCCGAGCGCAGCAAGCGCGGCGACCAGGCGACGGCGATCGTGCGCGTCGAGCAGCTCGCCCCCCTGCCGGGCACCGAGGTCGCCGAGGCGATCAAGGCCTACCCGGGTGCCGAGCTGGTGTGGGTCCAGGACGAGCCGCTCAACCAGGGTGCCTGGCCGTTCATGACTCTCAACCTGCCGCAGGCGCTGGCCGAGCAGGGCGAGACCCGCGGGCTGCGCGTGGTCTGCCGTCCCGCCTCCGCCTCGCCGGCGACCGGGTCCAGCAAGAAGCACGCCGTCGAGCAGGCCGAGCTGGTCGCCCGCGCGTTCGACCGCTGACCGGCACACCCGCCGCCCGCTGACAGGGGCGGGGACCGCACCTCGCGGTCCCCGCCCCTTGGCGTATGCCGGGTCGCGCCGCTACGCGACCGCCTCCGCAGCCGCGGCTAGGGTGAGGCCCACGTGCCCCCCACGCTTCACCTCCGGGCGCGACGAGCAGCCACCGACAGCACGGCACGTCCCGAAGCGAGGCACCATGACCCACCTGCATGCCGCACCGAGCCCGGACACGGCCGAGGGCCCCGGCGTGGAGGACAGCGTGCGCTCCGGCGCGTTCAGCACCCGGCTCCAGCCCGTGGTCGAGTGCGAGTCGGGGCGGCTCGTGGGCTACGAGGCGGTGCAGCGGGTCCAGGGCCACTCCACCCTCGGCGACCCGGTCGCGCTGACCGAGGCCGTGGCCGGCCACCCTGCGGCCGGGGATCTCGACACGCTGCGGCGCCGGCACGCGATGGAGGCCGTCGCGGCCCTCGGCTTCGGCCATGCCGACTACACGCGGGTGTTCCTGGACGCCTCCGCCGAGTCGTTCGGGACCCTGCCGGACGACGACTGGCTGCGCGAGCGGCTCGTGCTCCAGCTGGACAGCCTGCGCGTGCTCACCCACCCGGCCACCTCGTTGCGGGTGGCCGAGCAGGCCCGCCGACAGGGCTGGACCCTCGCACTGCGGGCGGTCGGCGCCACCCCCGCGACCCTGGCGACCCTGCCGCTGCTCGACCCGGAGGTGGTGCGCCTCGACGCGAGCGTCCTGCACAGCCGCGACCTGCGCCACCAGGCCGACGTGCTCCACGCGGTCCGGGCGCACACCGCCGCGACCGGCAGCCTCGTCCTGGCCGAGGGGGTCTCCAGCCCCGCCGACGAGGGCACGGTGCGGATGCTCGGCGCCCACCTGGCGGCCGGACCGCTCTACGACCCGCAGGGAGAGCGTGCCGGGTCCCGGGGCGGGCTGACCGCGATGCTCGGTGGCCGGGCCGCCGCCCTGCTGGAGACCCACGACAGCCCCTACACCCTGGTCACCCGCAGACACTCCCCGCGCGTGGCGGACAAGCGCTTCCTGGTCGAGCTGAGCAAGACGCTCGAGGCGCAGGCGCTGGACGCCGACGGCGCCGCCATCGTCCTGTCCTCCTTCCAGGACGTGCGGCACCTCACCCCGTCCACGATCGGCCGCTACGAG
>DASSPC010000343.1:0-10593 GCA_035699865.1 Oryzihumus sp.
TGGCGGCGAAGGACGCGGGTGGTCATGGCGTCTCCAGGTGGGGAGTCGGTGGCGCTGGCGCCGGGGTGCGGCGCGGTCGCCATGGGGACGTGTTCAGAATAGATTCGCTACGTTGCGTATCGCAAATCTTTCGTCTGTCCCGACCCCCTCTCGGCAAGGTGGGAGCTGGGCCGACAGCCCTACGCTTATTGCGAGGCAGTTGCAACAAGGCCCCGCGGCTCCCTAGTCTCGGACCCATGACCCTCACCGCCGCGCCCCCGACCCAGACCGGCGACGCCGCACCGCGCGGCCGGTGGGGCCTGGGCCCGGCGGAGCGGCGCAGCCTCTGGGGCATGGCGGGCTTCATCGCCGCGCTGCACCTCGTCGGCTGGGGCGTGCTCATCGGACTGGTCAGCCCGGCGCACTACCAGGTCGGCGGCCAGCTGTTCGGGATCGGCCTGGGCGTAACCGCCTACACCCTGGGCATGCGCCACGCCTTCGACGCCGACCACATCGCGGCCATCGACAACACCACGCGCAAGCTCATGAGCGAGGGCAAGCGCCCGATGAGCGTGGGCTTCTGGTTCAGCCTCGGGCACAGCTCGGTCGTCTTCGTCATGGTGGGGCTGCTCGCCTTCGGGATCCGGGCGCTGGCCGGTCAGCTGAGCAACGACCGGTCCTCGCTGCAGCAGGCGACGGGCGTCTGGGGCACCTCGGTCTCCGGCGTCTTCCTCATCGCCATCGGCCTGGTGAACCTCGCGGCGCTGGTGGGCATCCTCAAGGTGTTCCGCCGGATGCGGCAGGGCCACTTCGACGAGGCGGCGCTCGAGCAGCACCTCAACAGCCGCGGCTTCCTCAACCGCATCCTGGGCCGGGTCACCCGCGCCGTGAGCAAGCCGTGGCACATGTACCCCACCGGCTTCCTGTTCGGCCTCGGCTTCGACACGGTCACCGAGGTCGGGCTGCTCGTCGTCGCCGGCGGCGCCGCGGCCGCCAGCCTGCCGTGGTGGGCGATCCTCACCCTGCCGGTGCTCTTCGCCGCCGGCATGTCGCTGCTGGACACCATCGACGGCTCGTTCATGAACTTCGCCTACGGCTGGGCGTTCTCCAGGCCGGTCCGCAAGATCTACTACAACATCACCGTCACGGCGCTGTCCGTCGCGGTCGCGCTGGTCATCGGCGTCATCGAGCTGGTCGGGCTGCTCGCCGAGAAGCTCGACATCACCACCGGCCCGCTGGCCGCGGTCGCCGCGATCAACCTCAACGACGTCGGCTTCTGGATCGTCGGGCTGTTCGTCGCGACGTGGGCGCTGGCCCTCGCGGTGTGGCGCTTCGGCCGGATCGAGCAGCGCTGGGAGGCGAGCCTCGCCGACTGAGGCGAGCACCCGGCATACCGAAAGCCCCACCGAACGCAGCAAACGGCCCGTTTCACCGCCTTACAGGGCGGGAAACGGGCCGTTGCTGCGTCCGGACCGGGGAGGCCCCCGGTATGCCGGGTGGCTGGGTCAGGCGGTGCCGCCCACGTCGCCGTGCGGGACCGGCTGGCCGAGGCGGCCGGCGTTGTGGTCCTCGAAGGCCTGCACCAGCTCGGCGCGGGTGTTCATGACGAACGGCCCGGCCCAGGCGATGGGCTCGCGGATCGGCGCACCACCGAGGATCAGCGCCTCCATGCCACCGGCGTAGCGGGCCTCCTGGCCCTGCGCCGCCGACAGCCGCAGCGCCGACCCGCGGCCCATGACGGCGAGCTGGCCGGTGCCGATCGGCGACTGGCCCGGCCCGACGAAGCCGTTGCCGCCCATGACGTAGACGAGGGCGTTGAAGTCCTCGCGCCACGGCAGCTCGAGCTCGGCGCCGGGGTGGATCGTGGTGTGGATCATCGTCATCGGCGTGTGCGTCGAGCCCGGACCGGCGATGCCCGCCACGTCACCGGCGATGACGCGCAGCAGCGCGCCGCCGTCGGCCGAGCTGACGAGCGCGACCTCGCCGGAGCGCAGGTCCTGGTAGCGCGGGGCCTGGAGCTTGTCGGACTTCGGCAGGTTCACCCACAGCTGGAACCCGTGGAAGAGGCCACCGCTGACGACGAGGTGCTCCGGCGGGGCCTCGATGTGCAGGATCCCCGAACCGGCGGTCATCCACTGGGTGTCGCCGTTGGTGATGGTGCCGCCACCACCGAAGGAGTCCTGGTGGTCGAAGATCCCGTCGATGATGTAGGTCACCGTCTCGAAACCGCGGTGCGGGTGCCACGGCGTGCCCTTGGGCTCACCCGGGGCGTAGTCGACCTCGCCCATCTCGTCCATGTGGATGAACGGGTCGAGCAGGCGCAGGTCGACGCCGGCGAAGGCGCGCTTGACCGGGAAGCCCTCACCCTCGAACGACGACGGCGCGCTGGTGATCGACACCACGGGACGCTGGGTCGCGACCGGGGACAGCGCCGGCACGCGGGGCAGGACGGTCAGGTCGGACACGGACACAGCAGGCACGACAGGCTCCTCAGATAGTTTCTGATTCAACTATCTACCCGAACGTGGCGGGAGGTCAACTCATTCCCCCGTCAGGCCGTATGCCGTGCCGCTCACCTCCGCACCGCCCACCTCGGCACCGAGCGGCTCGATGCCCGGCTGCTCCGCCTCGGCCGCGGCCGCCTTGGCGGCCTTGCGCGCCTCGCGCGCCTCCCGCCGGGCCCGGGCCTCCTCGGCGGCGGCCTCGGCCCGGGCCCGGGCCAGGGAGCGCCGGGCCGAGCGGACCGTGGCGCCGATGACCGACGCGGCCAGCCAGGTCAGGGCCAGCGCCCCGGCCACGCGGGCCACCAGCTGCGGCACCGACAGGTTGCCGTCGAGCAGCAGCAGCTCGGCCGGCAGGACCAGCAGGAGCGCGATCGTCACCGCCTCCCGCGGCGGCGCGGCGCCGACCTTGCGCGTGCCCTTGTCCTGACCAGCACCGGCGCCCTTGGCCTTGCGGCTCATCGTTCTGCCTCCAAGCGTGCGGTGAGCAGGTCGGCCCACACCTCGACCGTGGCGCGGCGACCGTCCAGCAGCCCGACCGGGACCGGGCACTGCGTGAGCACCGAGGCGGGGTCGGCCGTGGCCGCGACGTGCTCCAGGGCCAGGGCGTCGACCTGGCCGAGGCGGGCGGCCCAGCGGGCGACGTCCCCGGGCTTGCTCGAGGCGTGCACCACGCCCCAGGTCAGGGTCGGCGCCAGCGCGGCCAGCACGCCGTGCGCCCAGCCGCGCAGGTCCGGCAGCATCGGGGCGTCGACGACGACCACCTTGCTGGGCCGCCCCTGCCCCCAGCCGCGGCGCTGCGCGGCCACGGCCGCCGGGTCACCGAAGACCCGGGCGAGGGGGACGCCCTGCACCGACGACGGCGAGGGCGTGACCACGAAGACGTCCCACTGGGCGGCCCCGATCTCGCGGGCCAGCACCCCGGCCACGCGCAGGGCGGCGGGCAGCTCGCCGGCGAGCGCCAGCACCTGGCCGGGCGCGTGGGCCGGCAGAGGCGGTGCGGGGAAGGTCTCCAGCCAGGCCGCGAGCCGGCGGTAGCGCACGACCGGGTCATGGGCACCGACCAGCACGGTCGGCGGGATCCCCAGGGCCTCGGTGCGCCCGGTCAGGTCAGGGAAGACCCGTGGCGCGGCCCGCGGGACCGGCGCCGACGCCTCGGCCACGGTGTCGTGCAGCCGGGCGAGGACGTCGGCGAACGCGGGGGTCTCGGTGGACACCTCCGGGGACGGCGCCGCGCCGGCCCGCAGGGCGTCCTCCTGGGCACTGACGCGGTCGGCCAGCTCCAGCAGCGAGGTGGCCGGCGCGGGCGGGGCGAGCACCGGCCCGGAGACGGTGCCGTCCGGGGCGACCCCGGAGCGGACCTCGACCTGGCCGGGTCGGGGCGTCACCTCGATGACGAGGTGGAACCGCTCCCGGGCGAAGAACCCACCGACGCCGCCGCGGCGGACCCGCTCGGCGGAGACGATCCTCGCGCTGTTGCCGTACTCGGCCCGAACCTGCTCCACGAGCGTGGGCAGGTGCGGGCCCTCAAGCTGTCGGCGCATGGGCGACCTCGACCACGCCGACCGTCGTCAGGGTGAGCGACCCGCCGAGCTCGGGGTAGGCCAGGACCGGCAGGCGCGGCGCGGCCGCCTCCAGCAGCCGGCGGACCGGCAGGCGCAGCGGTGCCGCGCAGACCAGGACCGGCGCCTCGCCGCGCTGCTCGGCCGCCTCGGCGAGGCGGGCCGCCTCGAGGACCAGCCGCTCGGCATACATCGGGTCGAGCATGAGGAAGCCGCCGTTCTCCCCCGAGCGCAGCGACTCCAGCAGGTTCTGCTCCAGCAGCGGGTCCAGGGTGATGACCGGCAGCCTGCCGTCGACGGCGTGGGCGGCGGCGATCGCCGGGCCCAGCGCGGCGCGCGCCGCCTCGGCCAGCCCGTCGGGGTCGGTGCTGACCCGGCCGCGCGCGGACAGAGCCTCGAAGATACGGACCAGGTCGCGGATGCAGATCCGCTCGGCGAGCAGGGCCTGCAGGGCGCGCTGGACCTCGCCGAGCGTCAGCGGGGTCGGGGTGAGCTCCTCGACGACGACCGGGTGCGTGGCCTTGACCATGTCGACCAGCGCCTTGACGTCCTCGCGGCCGAGCAGCTGGTGGGCGTGGGTGCGCACGATCTCGGCGAGGTGCGTCGTCACGACCGAGGAGCGGTCGACGACGGTGGCGCTGGTCAGGCCGGGGTGACGGCGCAGCTCGGCCGGCACCCACTTGGCGTCCAGGCCGAAGACCGGCTCCTTGGTGACCGTGCCCGGAAGGCTGGCCAGGTCGTCGCCGATGGCCAGGATCATCCCGGCCGGGGCCTCGCCGCGGGCGACCTCGACGCCGTGCAGCTTGATCGCATAGGTGCGCGGCGGCAGGTCGAGGTTGTCCCGCGTGCGCACCAGCGGGATGACGATGCCGAGCTCGAGGGCCAGCTTGCGGCGCAGCGCCTTGACCCGGTCGAGCAGGTCGCCGCCGACGGTGGCGTCGACCAGGTCGATGAGGTCGTAGGCGAGCTCGAGCTCCAGCGGCTCGACCCGCATGTCGTTGGCGATGGCCTCGGGGCTGTCCGGCGCCGGGCCCGCCGCCGCGGCCGCCGCGGCCTCGGTCTCGGCGGGCGTGGGCTCGCCGGTGGACTGCTTGGGCAGGCGCTGGGCGATCAGCAGGACGGAGCCGCCGACCAGCATGAACGGCAGCTTGGGCAGGCCGGGGATGAGCGCGAGGAACAGGATCGCCGAGCCGGCGACCTGCACGGCGCGCCGCTGCTGGCCGAACTGGTGCAGCAGGTCGCTGCCCATGTCCCGCTCGGTCGTGGCCCGGGTGACGATGAGGCCGGTCGAGATCGAGATGAGCAGCGCGGGGATCTGCGAGACCAGGCCGTCACCGACGGAGAGCAGGCTGTAGGTCGAGATGGCCTCGCCCATCGACTGGTGCCGCTGCACCACGCCGACGATGAACCCGCCGAGCAGGTTGACCACGGTGATGACGATCGCCGCGATCGCGTCGCCCTTGACGAACTTGGACGCACCGTCCATGGCGCCGTAGAAGTCGGCCTCCTGGGAGACCTCCTGCCGGCGGCGGCGCGCCTCGTCCTCGTCGATCAGGCCGGAGTTGAGGTCGGCGTCGATCGCCATCTGCTTGCCGGGCATCGCATCGAGGGTGAACCGCGCCGCGACCTCGGCGACCCGGCCCGCACCGTTGGTGATGACGACGAACTGGATGACGATGAGGATGACGAAGATGACCAGGCCGACGACGATCGAGCCACCCACCACGAAGTGGCCGAAGGACTCGATCACCTTGCCGGCGAAGCCGTTGAGCAGCACCAGGCGGGTGGCGCTGACGTTGAGCGCCAGCCGGAACATCGTCATGATCAGCAGCAGCGACGGGAACACCGCGAAGTCCAGCGGCCTGGTCACGTAGAGGCTGACGAGCAGGATCAGGACGGCGCCGGTGATGTTCACGGCGAGGAGCAGGTCGAGCAGCATCGTGGGCAGCGGGACCACCATCATCACGACGATGGAGATGATCGCTGCGGGGATGCCGATCTGACCGACGCGGCTGGACTTCACGAGACCTCACGGGATGGGGGCCAACCATCCGTGGCTGCTCCGGGTGCCGTCCTGGCGGGGCCCTATCGGCACGGCCGGCCCCGACCTGAGGATCAGGGTGTGGGCACCAGGCCCCGGGGCACCGGGCTGCGGTGCACGCCCACGGCGGTGCCGCGCAGCCGCAGCGACATGACGAACGCCAGCACCCGGGCCACCGCGTCGTAGAGCGCGACGGGGATCTCCTCCCCCACCTCGCACGCGGCATACAGCGCCCGCGCGAGCGGCACGTCCTCGACCATCGGCAGCCGGTGCGTGGCGGCCTCCTCGCGGATCCGCGCGGCCACCGCGCCGGCGCCCTTGGCGACCACCCGCGGGGCGCCGCTGCCGCTCTCGTACTTCAGCGCCACGGCCACGTGGGTCGGGTTGACCATCACCACGTCGGCGTCGCGGACGTTGCTGATCATCCGGTTGCGGCTGAGCTCGCGCTGTCGGCCGAGCCGGGCGCCCTTCTGGTGCGGGTCACCCTCGGACTGGCGGGCCTCGCGCTTGATCTCCTCGCGGCTCATCATCATCGACTTCTCGACCCGGCGGCGCTCGACGAGGTAGTCGGCGGCCGCGATGACCAGGCCGACGACCGCGACCACCCGCAGCAGGTGCTGGGCGGCGTCGACCGCCCCGAGCATCGCCGACGACAGCGACCAGGCGGTGCCGGTGAACTGCGCGACGACGCCCTTGAGCAGCATCCACGCGACGACGCCGAGCAGGCCGAACTTCAGCAGCGTCTTGGCCAGCGTCCAGGCCGCCTGGGCACCGACCATCCGCTTGATGCCCTTGGCGACGTTGAGGTGCTCCCACTTGGGCTTGAACCGCTTGCTCGACACGCGCAGGCCGCCCTGGACGACGTTGCCGACGAGCGCGACCACGACGGTGCCGAACAGCAGCGGCGCCAGCGCGCCGAGCATGCCGGTGACCGCACCGCTCATGAGCTCGGTGGCGCGCTGCGGCTGCGGGTCGGCGATGACCTGCTGCACCTGCCCCATCAGCGTGGTGAACAGCTCGCGGGTATGCCGGACGGTCACCGGGGCGAGGAAGCTCACCGCGAGCACGGTCAGCCACGCCGAGACGTCGGCCGAGCGGGCGATCCGCCCCTCCCGCACCGCCTCCCGGCGGCGTTGCGGGGTGGGCTTCTCGGTCTTCTGCGACTTGTCGCTCACGCCGCCCCCAGGATCCTCAGGGCCGCGGCCACGTCGGTGGTGATCCGGTCCAGCAGGGCGCTGACGGCGCCGGGCAGCAGCCCGATCGCGACCCCGGCCAGCGACAGCGTCAGCAGGATCTTCAGTGGGAAGCTCATCGCCAGCACGTTGAGAGAGGGCACGGCGCGGCTGACCAGGCCGAGGGCGAGCTCGGCGAGGAAGAGCACCACCACGACAGGGGCAGCGATCTCGAGCGCGGCGACGAAGAAACGGCCCACGTTGCTGGTGACCGTGCCGGCCAGCGCGCCGATGCTGACGACGCGCAGGGGCAGCACCTCGAAGGAGGTCAGGAAGCCCCGGATCAGCAGCAGGTGGCCGTTGAGGGCGAACAGCAGGGTGACGGCAAGCAGCTGCTGCACCCGGCCGAACATGCTGCTGGAGACGTTGGACAGCGGGTCGTAGAGGCTGGCCAGGGTGAAGCCGCTGGCGAGGTCGATGAGCTCGCCGGCGGCCTGCACCGCCGAGAAGAGCAGCTGGGCCAGGAAACCCAGGCTCAGGCCGACCGCCACCTGGAACAGCACGGCGCCGAGCAGCGGGAACAGCTCCAGCGGCGGCGCCTGGCCGGACAGCCGCGGCCCGACCGGCAGGGCCAGCGCGAAGGCCAGCGCCACCTTGACCATCGCCGGGATGGCGCGGGTGTTGAACGGCGGGGCCACGGCGAGCCACGCGCTGGCGCGGACGGTGGCGAGCAGGACCGCGAGCAGGGTGGCCGTGGGGACGGCGAAGTCCATCAGCCGCTCAGCAGCTGCGGCAGCGTGTCGAAGAGCTGGCGGGTGAAGTCGACGATCTCGCCGAGCATCCAGTGGCCGCTGACCAGGATGACGATGGCCACGCCCAGCAGCTTGGGCACGAAGCTGAGCGTGACCTCCTGGATCTGGGTCACCGACTGCATCAGCGAGATGCCGAAGCCGATGGCCAGGCTCACGATGAGGATCGGCGCGGCGAGCTTCATCGCGATGAGCATCGACTGCACGGCCAGGTGCACCACGGCGCTGTCGGTCATGACCGGTCCCTCCTCACGTCAGTGATAGCTCGTGACGAGCGACTTGGCGACCATGTCCCAGCCGTCGACCATGACGAACAGCAACAGCTTGAACGGCAACGAGATCAGCACCGGCGGCAGCATCATCATGCCCATCGACATCAGTGACGAGCTCACGACCAGGTCGATCACCAGGAACGGGATGAAGATGACGAAGCCGATGATGAACGCCGACTTCAGCTCCGAGAGGACGAACGCGGGGATGAGCGTGGTCATCGGCACGTCGGCCGGCCTGGCCGGAGGCTTCTCCTTGCTGAGCTTCACCATCGTCGCCAGCTCGTCCTTGCGGGTCTGCTTGATCATGAAGTCGTGCAGCGGGGCGGACGCGCGCTCGTAGGCCTGCTGCTGGGTGATCTTGCCGGCCAGGTAGGGCTGGACGCCCTTCGCGTTCATCTGGCCCATCACCGGCGCCATGATGAACAGGCTGAGGAACAGCGCCAGCCCGGCCAGCACCTGGTTCGGCGGGATGGTCGGGGTGCCCAGCGCGTTGCGGGTCAGCGACAGGACGACGATGACCTTGGTGAACGAGGTCGTGAGCACCAGCAGCGCCGGGGCCACCGAGAGCACGGTCAGCAGCAGGATGATGCTCACCGTCTGGCTGGGCTTGCCGCCGACCGGGTCGACCTTGACCGAGACGTTGCCGGTGCCCTTGCCCGGGGTGGGCCTGGGCGTGGGCGCGGCCGGCAGCGCGCCGAGGGCGGTCACGGCGGGGTGGGCGGCGGCTGCCCGGGGCGCGGCGTGCGCGGTCGCGGCCGCCGAGACCGGCACGAACAACGCGGCCAGGAGGAACAGGAGCACGACCAGCGGCCTGGCCCCGCGGGTGCGGGTGGGGTCCTGCCGCGCGGTGCGTGCCGGGGACTGCGGCTCAGCCACGACGGGTCGTCTTCTCGCGCAACGACTCGAGCAGAACGCCGAAGTCCAGGCCGGGGGCGGACCACTGGCTGCGGGGGCCCTCCCCCGCACCACCATCCACCGTTTCCCCGGCGACGGGACGACGCTGGCGCAGGCCGGACACCAGGCCGGACACCAGGCCGGCCTGCAGCGTCGAGGTCAGCCCGGAGGTGAGCCCGGGCAGCGCCGGCTCCGGCGCGGCATACGACAGCTCTGCCGGGTCCAGCTCGCGCAGGACCTCCACCGAGCTCTCGGTGACGCCCAGGACGAGCACGTGCTCACCCACCTGGACCACCGAGACCGACGCGGTGCGACTCAGGCCGTGGCGCGCCAGGACCTGCAGCGGCAGCTGGGGGCGCGGGCGCACGCCACCGAGCCCGAGCTGGCGTCGGCGCAGCAGCCGCGCCGCCAGGACCATGAGGCCGAGCACCAGCGCCAGGGAGAAGGCCAGCCGCACGAGCGTGGCCACGGCCGAGCCGTCGCTCATGCCCCAAGCCGGCCGTCGAGGTCGGGGGCGACGATCTCGGTGACCCGGACGGCGAACTCCTCGTCGACCACCACCACCTCGCCCCGGGCCATCAGGGTGCCGTTGACCAGCAGGTCCACCGGGCTGCCCGCCGCGCGGTCGAGCTCGACGATCGCGCCGGGGGTCAGGGAGAGCAGCTCGCGCACGGTCATCCGGGTCCGCCCGAGCTCGACGCTGACGCCCATGACGACGTCGCGCAGCAGCTGCAGGCGGCGCGGGTCGACGACCGGGGCGCTGGAGCCCGCGAGGGGCTGGAAGGTGGCGGCCTGGACCGGCGCGGCCTGGGCCTGCGGGGCCCCCGCGTCCGCGGTCACGACGATGGCGGCGACGAGGGTGGTGCCGTCGAACAGGCCGGCGACCTGCTGCAGCTCGCCGACACCCACGCGCACCACGGTGGCGGCGTCGACCTCGCGGAAGGCCTCCTTCTGCAGCGCGCCGAGCTGCACGCCGAACGCCGACACGACGTCCTCGAGGGCGGACTCCCACGTGGCCAGGGTGCCGGTCGCGCCTGCGGGGCTCTGGGCCAGTGCGGCGGCGGCCTCGGGGCCGACGATGAGCGCGATGTCCCCGGTCATCGGGCCGGAGACCCGCACCGCGAGCGCCACGGCGCCGACGCCCTGGGTGAAGGTGCCCCGCTCGAGGGCGTTGAGCACCCGGGCCTCGAGCTGGCCGGCGGCGGGGATGCGCGCGGCGATGCTCTGGGCAGCGGTCTGCAGCGCGGTGGTGTCCACGGGGGAGGCGATGGCAGTCACGGTGGTCCTTGGGAGGTGCGGCGGGGCGGGAGTGGGACTGGGCAGGTGTGGCGTGCGGGGCGGATCAGGCGGAGACGACCTGGCA
>DASSPC010000344.1:0-2528 GCA_035699865.1 Oryzihumus sp.
CGTCATGCTCGCCGGGTCCGACCCCGCGCCCGGCTCGGTCAGCGCGAAGCTGCCGATCGCCTCGCCGGCGGCCATGCGCGGCAGCCACTCCTGCTTCTGCTCCTCCGAGCCGTAGGCCCAGATGGGAAACATCGCCAGCGACCCCTGCACGGAGACGAAGCTGCGGATCCCCGAGTCGCCCGCCTCCAGCTCGCGGCAGGCCACGCCGTATGACGTGGCGCTGGTCCCGGCGCAGCCGTAGCCCGTCAGGTGCATGCCGAGCAGCCCCAGGCCCCCCAGCTCGGGGAACAGCTCCCGCGGCAGCGTGGCGTCCTCGAACCACTGCCCCACGTCCGGCAGCACCCGCTTGCCGACGAAGGCCCGCGTGGTGTCCCGCACCGCGCGCGCCTCCTCGTCGAGCAGCGCGTCCGTGGCGAGCAGGTCGAGCGGGTCGAGGGTGCGGGGTCGGCGCGGGGCGGTGCTGGAGGTCATGCGCCTCAGGCTAGGCCTGTCAGTCGACCGGCGCCTCGACCGCCGTGGCACGGCGGGCCGGCATCTGGTTGACGACCACCACGGTCATGCCCACGAGCATCACCGCCAGCCCCACCACCGCCGTCACCGGCGGGGTCTGGTGCACGATCGCGGCCGCGAGCAGCGCGGCGCCCGGCACCTCCAGCAGCAGGGCGAGGGAGACCAGCAGCGGCCCCGTGGTGGCGAGCAGGTGGTTGAAGACCGAGTGACCGAGCAGCTGCGCGGTGCCGGTGATGAGCAGCAGCAGCCCCCACTGGCCGAGCGGGTAGCCGCCCAGGTGCTGCCCGGTGAGCAGGCAGGCGATCGCCAGCAGCACGGCACAGGAGCCGTAGCAGACGAACGTGTAGGTCGTCGTCGTCGCCGACTGCCTGGCCTTTGACCCGATGACCGTGTAGGCCGCGGCGGCCACGCCCCCGACGAGCGCTAGGCCGTCACCGGCCAGCGCCCGGGGCGACAGGCTCAGGTCCACCCCGGAGACCACGAGCACCCCGGCGAAGGCCAGGGCCAGGCCGACCACGACCCTGCGGCCGAAGCGCTCGCCCCGCAGCAGCTGCCAGCACACGACCCACGCCAGCTGGAGGCAGACCATCGCGGTCGCCGAGGCGACGGAGGTCAGGGTCAGCGAGGTCACCCAGGTCGCGAAGTGCAGCGCGAGGGTCGCACCGGCGGCCAGGACGAGCCCGAGCCGACGACCGGTCAGGGCGCGGAGCTCGGGGCCCTGTCGGGTCATGGCCGTCGGGGCGATCACCGCCGTCGCGAACGCGTTGCGCCAGAAGGCGATCGCCAGTGGCGGCACCACGGCGGCGGCCATCAGGGGGCCGGACAGGGAGACCGCGACGACGCCGACGGCGAGCAGGAGCAGGGTGCGCACCCGGCGATTGTCGCCGCCCAGCGGACGGGACGTGGACCGGCCCTGTCACCCATTCGGGTGATTGACGCGTCAGACGCGCCGACCGAACAGTGTCCGCATGCCGACGGACCGCCCTCTCGACGAGGACGAGCAGCGCACCTGGGGGGCGTTCGCCGCCCTCCTGGACCTGCTGCCCTCCGCCCTGGACGGCGAGCTGCACGACGCCGGGCTCACCCTGTTCTCCTACGGGCTGCTGGCCGCCCTGGCCGAGGCGCCCGCCCGCACGCTGCGGATGAGCGAGCTGGCGGACCGGGTGCACTCCTCTCCCTCCCGGCTCTCGCACATGGTGCGGCGGCTGGAGGACAAGGGCTGGGTGGAGCGCAGCCCCACGAGTGAGGACGGGCGCGGCAACCTCGCCCGGCTGACCGACTCGGGGCTGAGGACGGTGCGCCGGGCGACCACCCGGCATGTGGCAGCCGTCCGTTCCCTGGTGCTCGACCGGCTCGACCCGCGCCAGCGAGAGCAGCTGCACGCCCTCTCCTGCCGGCTGCTGGAGCAGTTCGACGTGGACGTGCCCGGGTGCGGGTGAGGCGACCACCCGTGCGGACGGCGCTTCCGCTCCTCAGCGCAGGTGCAGGGGCGCCGCGTACGCCGCATCCGCGGCCGAGGCCGTGAGCACCCCGGTGCTGACCAGGCGGTCGAGGACGTGGCGCTGGCGCTGCTTGCCGGCGGCCAGGTGGGTCACCGGGTCGTAGGCCGAGGGCGCCTGCACCAGCCCGGCGAGCATGCTGGCCTGCGCCCACGACAGCTGCGAGGGCGCCAGTCCGAAGTAGCCGTGCGCCGCCTCGTCGAGGCCGTAGTAGCCGTGGCCGAAGTACACCTGCCCGAGGTACATCCGCAGCACCTGGTCCTTGGTCCACGTGCGGTCGAGCTTGAGTGCGACCACGACCTCCTCTGCCTGGGCGACGCGGTCGCGGCGCCCGCCGAACCACAGGTTCTTGGCCAGCTGCTGCTCCAGGCTCGCCCCGCCCACGTCGTTGCTGCCCACGGCCGTGGCCAGGCCCGCGCGCACCACGCTGAGCGGGTCCACCCCCGGGTCGGACCAGAAGCGGCTGTCCTCGGTGGCCACCAGGGCCTGCGCGGCCCGGTCGGAGCGGGGCAGCACGCC
>DASSPC010000345.1:0-3178 GCA_035699865.1 Oryzihumus sp.
GCCGCCGACGCGGTCAAGAAGGCCCTGCAGATGGGCGCCGACAAGGGCGTCCACGTCAACGACAAGGCGATCCACGGCTCCGACGCCGTCGCCACGTCCCTGGTCCTCGCCGAGGCCATCAAGAAGATCGGCGCCCCCGACCTGGTGCTGACCGGCATGGCCTCCACCGACGGCACGATGAGCGTCGTCCCCGCGATGCTCGCCGAGCGCCTCGGCCTGCCGCAGGTCACCTTCGCCTCCGAGCTGACCGTCGAGGGCACCGCGGTGAAGATCCGCCGCGACGGCGACGCCGCCTCCGAGACCATCGAGGGCACGCTGCCCGCGCTGGTGTCGGTCACCGACCAGATCAACGAGCCGCGCTACCCCTCGTTCAAGGGGATCATGGCCGCCAAGAAGAAGCCGGTCGAGACGTGGTCGCTGGGTGACCTCGGTGTCGACGCCTCCCAGGTCGGCCTCGAGGCCGCCTGGACCAAGGTCGAGTCCTTCCAGCAGCGCCCGCCGCGCCAGCAGGGCCAGATCGTCACCGACGAGGGTGACGGCGGCACGAAGCTGGCCGAGTTCCTGGCCGCGCAGAAGTTCATCTGACCGACCGGCACATTCTTCAGAAGGGAAACCACTACTCATGGCTGAAGTTCTCGTCCTGGTCGACCACGTCGACGGCGCGGTGCGCAAGACGACCTCCGAGCTGCTGACCATCGCCCGCCGTCTCGGCGAGCCGTCCGCCGTCTTCATCGGCACCGGCTTCGACGCCGCCAAGGAGGCCCTGGCCCAGTACGGCGCCGAGAAGGTCTACCGCATCGAGTCCGCCGACGTCACCGACTACCTCGTGGCCCCCAAGGCCGAGGCGCTGGCCCAGCTCGTCGGCTCCGCCTCCCCGGCCGCGGTGCTCATCCCCTCCAGCGCCGAGGGCAAGGAGATCGCCGCCCGCCTGGCCATCAAGACCGAGTCCGGCCTCATCACCGACGCGGTCGACGTGCAGCCCGGTGAGGGCGGGGGCGTCTCCACGACGCAGTCGGTCTTCGCGGGCTCCTACACGGTCAAGGCGACCGTCACCAAGGGCACGCCGATCATCGCGGTGAAGCCGAACTCCGCCGCCCCCGAGGCGGTCCAGGGTGCGGCCGCCGACGAGGTCGTCGAGGTCACCGTCTCCGACGGCGCCAAGACGGCGAAGATCACCGACCGCCAGCCCAAGGCCGCCACCGGCCGCCCCGAGCTGACCGAGGCCGCGATCGTGGTCTCCGGTGGGCGTGGCACCGGCGGCGACTTCTCCAAGGTGGAGGACTTCGCCGACAGCCTCGGTGCCGCCGTCGGCGCCTCCCGCGCCGCGGTCGACGCCGGCTGGTACCCGCACACCAACCAGGTCGGCCAGACCGGCAAGCAGGTGTCCCCGCAGCTGTACGTCGCGGCGGGCATCTCCGGTGCCATCCAGCACCGTGCCGGCATGCAGACGTCCAAGACGATCGTCGCGGTCAACAAGGACGAGGAGGCGCCGATCTTCGAGCTCGTCGACTTCGGCGTCGTCGGTGACCTGTTCACCGTGCTGCCGCAGGCGACCGAGGCGGTCAAGGCCGCCAAGGGCTGAGCCACCCCGCGTTCCCGGGCGCCCGGTCTGCGACTCGTTCGCGGGCCGGGCGCCGTGCTGTCCGCCCACCGCCGCTTCCCGCGCGCCGTGCTGCACCCGGCTTCCCCATGTGTCGAGGACGCCTGTGGGCGGAGGCCGTGGCCGGCCCGCCGTAGACTTTGCGGGTGCGCGACTCCTTTGCCTACCTCGACCATGCGGCGACGACGCCGATGCTGCCCGAGGCCATCGCGGCGATGAGCGCGCAGATGGCCGTCGTCGGCAACGCCTCCTCGCTGCACACCTCCGGTCGCCAGGCCCGGCGCGTGGTCGAGGAGTCGCGCGAGGCCATCGCCCAGGCGCTGGGCGCCCGCCCGTCCGAGGTGCTGTTCACCTCCGGCGGCACCGAGTCCGACAACCTCGCGGTCAAGGGCACGTTCCTCGCCCGGCGCGATGCCGACCACCGCCGGGTGCGGCTGCTGGTCAGCGCCGTCGAGCACCACGCCGTGCTGGACTGCGTGGACCACCTCGTCACGCACGAGGGCGCCAAGGTCACCTGGCTGGAGGTCGACGCGCTGGGCCGGGTGCACCCCGAGACGGTGCGCGCCGCGATCGCCACCGACCCCGAGTCGGTCGCCCTCGTCAGCGTCATGTGGGCCAACAACGAGGTCGGCACCGTGCAGCCCGTGGCCGAGATCGCCGCGGTCGCCCACGAGTTCGGTATCCCGGTCCACACCGACGCGGTCCAGGCCCTCGGGCAGGTGGCGGTGGACTTCGCGGCCAGCGGCGTCGACCTGATGACGGTCACCGGCCACAAGGTCGGCGGCCCGTTGGGCGTCGGTGCGCTGGTCGCCCGCCGCGACGCCAGGCTCATGCCGCTGAGCCACGGTGGCGGGCAGGAGCGACAGGTCCGCAGCGGCACCCTCGACGTGCCCGCGATCCGCGGGTTCGCGGTCGCCGTCGAGGCCGCCACGTCACGGCTGGACGCCGAGGCGCCCCGGCTCGTCGCGCTGCGTGACGCGCTGGTCGCCGGTGCCCTGGCCGCCGGCTTCGACATCACGGTCAGCGGGGACTTCGAGCCCGGCGACGGCGTGCGCCGCCTGCCCGGCAACGCCCACCTGCTGGTGCCCGGCTGCGACGGCGACTCCCTGCTCTACCTGCTGGACGCGGCCGGGGTGGAGTGCTCCACCGGCTCGGCCTGCCAGGCCGGCGTCCCCCAGCCCAGCCACGTGCTGCTGGCCATGGGTGTCTCCGAGCAGGACGCCCGCGGGGCGCTGCGGCTGACCCTGGGCCACACGTCCACCGAGGCCGACGTGCAGGCCTTCCTCGACGCGCTCCCGGCAGCGGTCGAGCGGGCGCGCCGGGCGCAGGCGGCGACCTCCTCGAGGCGGCCCGCCTGATGCGGGTCGTCGCCGCGATGAGCGGGGGCGTCGACTCCGCGGTCGCCGCCGCCCGCATGCTCGACGCCGGTCACGACGTGGTCGGCGTCCACCTCGCGCTGTCCCAGAGCGCCGCCACCCTGCGCGAGAGCGCCCGCGGCTGCTGCACCATCGAGGACGCCGGCGACGCCCGCCGGGTCGCCGACATGCTCGGCATCCCGTTCTACGTCTGGGACATGGC
>DASSPC010000346.1:0-9354 GCA_035699865.1 Oryzihumus sp.
GAGGATGAGCATCAGCAGTGAGGGTGTGCCGATGCGACTGCGGTAGAGCCGACTCACACCCTTGGCGTCGATGAGCTTGCCGCCGACCCGCAGCCGGGTGAGGAACGTGCTGGCCATGCCCGAGCGGCCCTTGTCGAGGAACTCCACCAGGGTGGCGTGCGTGCCGACGGCCACGATCAGGGTCGCGCCCTTGTCGTCGGCCAGCAGCATGGCGACGTCCTCGCTGGTGCCGGTCGCCGGGAACACCACCGGGTCGATGCCCAGGTTGCGCACCCGTTCCAGGCCGGGCGCCCGTCCGTCGCGGTAGGCGTGCACCACGATCTCGGCACCGGAGGTCAAGGTGGCGTCGGAGACCGAGTCCATGTCGCCGACGACCAGGTGAGGCTTGTGCCCCTCCTCGACCAGGGCGTCGGCGCCGCCGTCGACGCCGATGAGGATGGGGCGGTACTCGCGGATGTAGTGCCGCAGGGTCTGCAGGTCCTCCTTGTAGTGGTAGCCGCGCACCACCACCAGGACGTGCCGACCGTCGATCTCGGTGCGGATGTCCGGGACGCCGACCCCGTCGAGGAGCAGCTCGCGCTCCCGGCGGAGGTACTCCATCGTGTTGGCCGCGAACGCCTCGAGCTGCACCGCGAGCCCGGCGCGGGCCTCGTTCATGGCCGCCTGCACCGACTCGTGGTCGAACAGGTGCCCCTTGGCCACGATGGTGTCGCCGACGTAGATCTCCTCGCCCTCGATGCGCACCTGCTGCCCCTCGTGCAGCGCGTGCATCACGTCCCGGCCGGCGTTGTCGAGCAGGGGCACCCCGCCGTCGATGAGGATCTCCGGGCCGAGGTTGGGGTAGCGCCCGCTGATGGACGGCGAGGCGTTGACGACGGCGGCCGGGCGGCAGGCGAGCAGTGCCTCGGCGCTCACCTTGTCGATGTCCTGGTGGTCGATCACCGCGATGTCGCCGGGCCTCAGGCGCTTGGTGAGGTTCTTGGTCCGGGCGTCCACGCGGACAGGACCGCGGACCCCGGGCACTTCCGGTTCGCGGCTGCTCCGGCGTCGGATGGAGAGAGGCATCGGGGATATCGTGCCACGCTGCGCCACCAGCCCCGATGCCGCCGACGGCGCACCGGGTCACGGCCTTGTCACGTTTGGCGCGTGCTCAGCCGACCGCCTGCCCGGCCTGGGCCAGCAGCTCCCGGGCGTGCTCGATGGCGACGCCGGAGTCCTCGACACCGGCCATCATCCGCGCCAGCTCACGCAGCCGCTCGTCCCCGCTGACCGCGGCGACCCCGCTCGCGGTCACGTGCCCGTCATCGGTCTTGTGCACCACCAGGTGCTGGTCGGCGAAGGCCGCGACCTGGGCCAGGTGGGTGACGACGATCACCTGCGCGGACCGGGCGAGCACCGAGAGCCGCGCCCCGACGTCGAGCGCCGCCTTGCCACCGACGCCGGCGTCGACCTCGTCGAAGACGAACGTGGGCACGTCACCGCTGCTGGTGACGACCTCCAGCGCGAGCATCACGCGCGAGAGCTCACCGCCGGAGGCGGCCTTGGCGACGCTGCGCGGCGGCGCGCCGGGGTTGGCGGCCAGCAGGATCTCCACGTCGTCGGCGCCGTGCCGCAGGAAGGTCTCCCGCGGCTGCACCGCCACCTGCACCACGGCCTTGCCCATCGCCAGGTGCGCCAGCTCCTTCGTGACCCGCCGGCCGAACTCCTGCGCGGCGGCGGTGCGGGCCGCGCTCAGCTCGGCGGCCGCGGCGGTCAGCTCGGCCTCGAGCTGCTCCAGCCGGGCCTGCATCGCCTCGGCCCGGTCGTCGGCGGTGACCAGCCGGTCCAGCCGTGCGGCGGCCTCCTTGGCCCACGCCAGCACGTCGTCGACGGTGTCGCCGTACTTGCGCTGCAGCCGGGCCAGGTCGGCGCGCCGCTCCTGCACCCAGGCGAGCCTGGCCGGGTCGACGTCGACGTCACTGAGGTATGCCGCGAGGTCGGCTCCCAGGTCGGCCGCGAGGTAGCCCAGCTCCTGGGCCCGGCGCTCGAGGTCGGCCAGGGCCGCGTCGTGGACGGAGGCGGCGCCCAGCGTCGCGCGGGTCTCGGCGAGCAGCTCGACGACGTTGCCGCGGGCCTCGTCGGCCGCCTCCTCCTCCGGGCCACCGGTGGCCCCGGCCACGAGGGCGTGGGCGAGCCCGGCGCTGCCGCGAAGGCCCTCGGCGTGGGCCAGGCGCTCGTCCTCGGCGCGCAGCTCGTGGTCCTCCCCGGGCTGCGGGTCGACGGCCTCGACCTCCTCGACCCCGGCGGTGAGCACGTCGATCTCGCGGGCGCGGTCCCGCGCCAGCGTGCGCAGCTCCTCCAGCTCCGTGCGGAGCTGGTGGTGCTCGTCATACAGGGCGGTGTAGCGCGCCAGCGGCTCGGCGACCGAGGTGCCGGCGAAGCCGTCCAGCACCACCCGGTGCTGGTCGGGCTGGCGCAGGCGCCACTGGTCGGACTGACCGTGGACCGCGACGAGCAGCTCGCGCAGGTCGGCGAGGACGCCCACCGGGGCACTGCGGCCGCCGACGTGGGCACGCGAGCGGCCCTCGGCGGAGACGGTGCGGGCCAGGATGAGCCCGTCCTCGGTGTCGCCACCCGCCTCCTGCGCACGGACCAGCGCCGGGTGACCCTCGGGCACCTCGACCAGCCCCTCGATGGACGCGGCCGTGGCGCCGTTGCGCACCAGGCCGGCGTCGGCGCGGGCGCCGAGGAGCAGGCCGAGGCCGGAGACGACCATGGTCTTGCCGGCACCGGTCTCGCCGGTGACGACGTTGAGGCCTGGGGACAGGGCCAGGACGGCGTCGTCAATGACGCCGAGGTTCTGGATCCGGATCTCGCGCAGCACGTCGACCAGCCTAGGAGGGGGGACTGTCAGTCGGCGGCAGGCGCCACCGGCCGGTCCCCTCCCGTCGACGCACCGGCCCCGCTCCCCCGGCGGCGGCCCGGGCCCGGACCGCCGTTCGCGCGACGGGCCGCCCCGCGCCAGCCGGCGACCGACAGGTCGAACTTCGCCACGAGCCGGTCGGTGAAGGGCGAGGCGCTCATCCGGGCCAGGCGCACCGGGGTGTCGCTGCGGCGGACCTCGATCCGGGCTCCCGGTGGCAGCTCGACCATGCGCGCGCCGTCGCACCACAGGACCCCGGAGCCCTCGGTGTCGGCGAGCACCTCGACGGCCAGCCGGGAGCTCGGTCCGACGACCAGCGGCCGGGCGAACAGCGCGTGCGCGGCCAGCGGGACGACCATCATCGCCTCGACGTCGGGCCACACGACCGGGCCCCCTGCGGAGAACGCGTAGGCGGTCGAGCCGGTCGGCGTGGCCATGACCACCCCGTCACAGCCCCACGTGGACAGCGGCCGGCCGTCGACCTCGACGATGAGCTCGAGCATCCGCTCGCGCGCGGCCTTCTCGACGGTGACCTCGTTGAGCGCCCAGCTGGAGGCGATGAGCTCCCCGTCGTGGTGGGCGCGCACCTCGAGGGTCATCCGCTCCTCGACCTCGTAGTCGCGGGACACGATGCGCTCGACCGTCTCCTGCAGGTCCTCGCGCTCGGCCTCGGCGAGGAAGCCGACGTGCCCGAGGTTGACCCCGAGCAGCGGGGCGTCGGTGCCGCGGGACATGGCCGCCCCGCGCAGGATGGTGCCGTCGCCGCCCAGCACGCAGACCAGCTCGCAGCCACGGGCCGGGTCGGCGGGGTCGGCCAGCACCACGTTGGGGTTGTGCCCCAGGTGGACCGCCTCGGCCTCCTCGGGCAGCAGGGCCACCTCGATGCCTGCCGCGTGCAGGCGCGCCGCGACGTCACCCGCGAGGTGCTGGGCCTCGGGGCGGCGCGGGTGGGCCACCAGCAGGATGCGACGCGTCACGTCAGCCCTTCCGTCGAGAGGCGCTCGGCCTGGTCGGCGACCTCGCGCGGGCTCAGCGCGTCGACGTCGCGGGACGAGCACCAGAGTAGGTACTCGAGGTTGCCGTTGGTGCCCCGGATCGGGCTGCCGTGCACCGCGACCGGGCGCAGCCCCTCCTGCTCCGCAGCCTGCGCCACGTCGGTGATGGCCCGCGCGCGGTCGGGGGCGCTGCGCACCAGCCCGCCCCGGCCGAGCCGTTCACGGCCGACCTCGAACTGCGGCTTGACCAGCACCACGAGGTCACCGCCGGGTGCGGTCAACGCCGCGAGCGCCGGCATGACCGTGCGCAGGGAGATGAAGCTGAGGTCGGCGACCACCAGCGCCGCGGGGCCCCCGATGGTGGCCGGGTCGAGGTCACGCACGTTGGTACCGGACCACTCGGTCACCCGCGGGTCGCCGGCGATCTCCGCGACGAGCTGGCCGTGGCCGACGTCGACCGCCTCGACCTGGGTGGCGCCGTGGGCCAGCAGCACCTGGGTGAAGCCACCGGTGGAGGCGCCGACGTCGATGCACCGCTTCCCCTGGGCGGACAGGCCGCGGTCGGCGAACACGTCCAGTGCGGTCAGCAGCTTGTATGCCGCGCGGCTCACCCAAGGGTCGGGCTCGGTCGCGAGGCTGATCTCGTCCGCCGCGGTCACGGGCGTGGAGACCTTGCTCGCAGTGGCCCCGCCGACGAGGACGGCACCCTGGTCGACGAGGGCGCGGGCCTGCCCACGGGACCGGGCCAGGCCACGGCGGACGAGCTCGACGTCCAGGCGCGACGGCGAGGCGGTCATGGCGGGGTCACCGGTGGGGAGGGTCGGGGCGCTCACTCGTCGCCGAGGTCGGCCAGCCGGGCCTGAAGTGTGCGGTGGACCTTCTCCCCGACCTCGACATGTGCGTCGAGCGGCTCGCCGGTGACCCGGTCGAACTCGTCGAGGACCGCGTCGACCACCACGTCGCCCGTGGGCTCCTTGGTGGCAACCGCGGGAGGAGTGACCAGCCCGCTGCCGGCGGCCGCACCAGCGCCCGAGGTCTCGCCCGAGGTCTCGCTCGAGGTCTCGGCGGAGCCCTGGTCCGGACCGTGGTCCGAGCCTTCGCCGGAGTCCTGCTCCGCGCTCTGGCCGGCCGCGTCCCGGCCCGGCTCTGCGGGTGGCGCTGTGGCGACACCGGGGCCCGGCTTCGGCGCGGCCCCCAGACCGGGACCCGGCTTGGGGGCCCCGGTCAGCCCCGGGCCGGGCTTCGGCGCCGCTGCCGGGGTCGACCCGCCGGCCGTCTGTGCGGGGGCTTCCTGCACTGCGTTGTCCTGCACCGCGTCGTCGTGGGTCATGAGGTCTCCTTGCTGGTCCGGCGGGTCGTGACGGCCGACGAGGACGTCGGCGCGGGAGCAGCCTCACGCGCCGACCGGGTCCGGGCGGCCTGGGTGCTGGCGGGCTGACGTCGCGTGGCGCGCGCGGTCTGCGTCGCCGACCTCGCGCCGGAGGCGGCGGCCGCGGCCGAGGGCGCACCCGCAGCCTTCTTCGCCCCGGACCTCGCCGCACTGCCCTTCCTGGGCGCGGCCTTCTTCACCGCGGAGGTCCTGGCAGTCGCGGTCTTCGCGGCCGAGGTCTTCGCCGCGGAGGTCTTCGCCGCGGAGGTCTTCGCCGCAGAGGCCTTGGCCGTCGACGTCTTCGCCGCGGAGGTCTTGGCCGTCGACGTCTTCGCCGCGGAGGTCTTTGCCGCGGAGGCCTTGGCCGCGGAGGTCTTTGCCGCGGAGGCCTTGGCCGCGGAGGTCTTGGCCGTCGACGTCTTCGCCGCGGAGGCCTTGGTCGCCGAGCGCTTGGCGGCAGAACGTGTCGTGGCAGCACGCTTGGCCGCCGGCGCCGTGCTCGCCGTGAACCCGGTCGAGGACCTGGTCGTCCCCTCGGTGTCCGTGGCGGAGGTCCGCTTCGTTGCGGGCTTGCGAGCCGGAACGGCGGCGGGCGCGGCCCCGGCGGTGGCCGCTGCCCGGGTCGCCCGGGCCGGTCGGCGCGCCGCGCCTCCACGGCTCCGGGTCGCGGCGTCCTCACCGGCCGCAGCTTCCCCGGCATGGTCGGCCGAGCGCACCTGGGCCAGCTCTGCGCGTAGTCGCGTGACCTGGGCCTGGGCCGCCTCGAGCTCGGCGACTGGCACCAGCCCGAGCCGGCTCACCGCAGCCTCGACCTCGGAGCGCACCAGGGTCGTGAGGTTCTCGCGGTTGGTCGTGGCAGCGGCGAGCAGCTCATCGGCGAGCGTGGTGACCTGCCCGGCCACCTTGCCCGTGCTCGTGACCCCGGGCAGGGACAGCAGCCCCTGGGCGGCCTCGAGCGCCCGGGCCTTCGTCAGCTCGCCCAGTCCGGAGGCGAGCTGGACGTAGCCCCGCACCGATTCGAACGCCATGGAGTTCCTCCCTCGTGGTCACGGCACCGGGTCACCACCCGGCAGTGAGGCTTCACGCTACTGCCCCGCTCCGCGCGCGTCTCCTGCCATCCACGGCGGGCTGGGCACCTGACCAGCAGGGGCACGCGTCCGGCACCCGCACGGCACCTGCCAGCACGGGCACCTGTTCGAGGGCGGGGTCGCCGCGCGGCGACCCCGCGTCAGCCTGGCGAGCCGCCGGGGCGTCCCGCATCGCTCTCGGCCACGGCCGTGCGCATGCCGGCGACGTCCTCGGGCCCACGCCCGCCTGCCGCGCCGTCGGTCTCGCCCCCGGCCGCCCCGCCCGGCTCGCGCCCGCCGGCGACGGCCTCGATCCGCTGGTCTCCGTCAGCGCCGGCCTCTCCTGTCAGTCGCTCGGCCATCAGGGACCACCACTGCCCCATGCGGGCCTCACGCAGCGACTCCGCAGCGAGTGCGCCACCGTCCACTGCCTCCCAGGAGGCTGCCAGGGCGGCCCGCAGCAGGTGCTCGGCCGGGCCCTCGCACACCACCTGCACACCCGGATCGTCGCCCGCGGCCACCCGCACCACCGCGGATCCGCAGGCCCAGGCGTCGTCGACCTTGCGCGGCTCGACGTAGGCCACGCCGAGGCACCTCAGGTCCGCCGCGACGTAGCGCGGTCGCCACTCCTTGGGCGCTGCGGCCAGGTCGGCGGGACCGTGCACTCCGGTGAGGACCACCAGGGCATCGACCCCCGCGGCGTTCGCCCCGGCGATGTCGGTGTCGAGCCGGTCGCCGATGGCCAGGGTCTGCGACGCGTCGATCTCAAGCCGTCGGGCACTCAGCTCGTACAGCGGGGTCCATGGCTTGCCGACCACGTCCGGGTCGACCCCGGTGGCGCTGCGGACCGCCGCCACCAGCGTGCCGTTGCCCGGGGCCGTCCCCCGGTCCGTCGGTAGAGTCTCGTCGACGTTCGTGGCGACCCACACGGCACCGGCCTGCACGGCATACGCCGCCTCGGCGAGCTCGCGCCAGCCCACGCCGGCGCCGAACCCCTGGAGCACGGCCGCGGCGCCGACGGCCTCGGAGGTCGCCACGAGCCCCTCCTCACGCAGCGCGGCAGGCACGCCCTCGCCCCCCAGCGCGAGCACCCTGGCGCCGTCCCCAACACGCTCCCGCACCCGCGCGGCGCCCGCCTGAGCGCTGGTGACGACGTCGCGCTCCGCCAGCGAGACGCCCATGCGGGTCAGCTGTGCGGCGACCTGGGTCGGGGTCCTCGAGGCGTTGTTGGTGGCGTAGACGACCCGGCGGCCGGACTGCAGGGCAGCCCGCAGGGCCTCGACCGCGTGGGGCACCGGCTCGTGACCGCGGTAGACCACACCATCGAGGTCACAGACGACCCCCTGGTACCCCTGCAGCAGCGACGTCTCCGGCTCAGTCACCCCGGCATTGTCGCGCGTCGGCGCGCCGCCCGACGGCGCCGGGTCGGCGCTCACGGATCAGGGGTCCACAGGTCGGGAGTCCCGGGACGGACGAGCCGGCTCACGTGTCACGGTCGCCGCCTCGACCTCGTAGCGGCTCGCGGCACCACCCGGGGACCGCCAGAACCGTCGGCGCAGCGCCCCGGTCACCTCGATGACGTCGCCGTCGCGCAGGCGTGACGCCCGGCGCTGCACCCCCTTGCCCCAGCACGCGACGTCGAGGGTGTCCACCAGCGTGGTGGTCCTGGCTCCCGCACGCTGGGTGCCGGTCCTGCGGACGACGACCCGGAGCTGCACGACCGTGTCTCCGCTCGGCAGGTCGCGGGACATCGGGTCGCCGCTCACGCGGCCGACCAGTCTGACCTCGTTGACGGCCGGCTCATCCTCCGGCGTGGCCCGTGGACGGGCGGCTGCTCGTGCAGTCATCTGGCACCTCTCCCCTGGTCTTTCCCCCATGCTGAAGGGGCCGGTCACCGCCGTGAAGGCAGCGACCGGCCCCTGTGGATGGTGGGACCTCGAGCGCGCCCCCTTGTGGACAACAGGGGACGCCCCTGGGGTCACTCGTCGTCGAGGTCCTCGAGCAGGTCGGTGACGTGGACGCCGTCGAGGTCAGCCAGCCGCTCATCGGCGTCGGTCTCCCCCTCGAGGTCGGCGTCGGCGGCACGGGCGAACCAGTCCCGGGCGCTCTGCGTGTCGCCCAGGGCGAGCTTGGCCTCCGCGTAGGCGTAGAACAGGCGCGCCGTCCACGGTTTGGGACTGGCGGTCGGCCGCAGCTGCGGGATCTCCAGCCCCACCGCGGCAGCCTCGAGCTGGCCGAGGTCACGACGGATGCCCGAGACGACGATCGCGAGCTCGATCCGCTCGTCCAGCGGCAGCGACGTGGCCTCGGGCGAGGCCGCGAGGTCCAGGGCACGGTCGAGGCGTCCGAGACCGCGTTCGGCGTCAACCATGAGCGGGAGCATGTGCGAGGACCCGGACAGGCGCCGTGCGGTGCGGAACTCACTGAGCGCCTTGGCCCAGTCGCCCTTGCGGTAGGCCACCAGGCCCAAGGCCTCGCGTGCGGCCGGCACCCGCCCGGCGCGACGGACCGCGGTCTCGGCATGAGCCTCGGCCGCCTCGATGTCGGTGTCCAGCAGGGTCGCGACCATGACCAGGTGCTGTGCCACGCCCTCGGCGTTCTCCTTGCTCAGGGTGCGCAGCTGGTTCTTCACGGAGCGGTCCAGCTCGTAGCCGGTCACGCCCTCGGCGATGGCCGGCTCCGGCAGGCGCGGCGACTTCGGCGCCAGGCGCGAACCACCACGGTGCTCGGGGCCCTCGTCACGGCCGCTCCGCATCGGCGCACCCGCACCTCGGGGTCCACGGGGCGCGCCGGCGCGGCCGCCACGGTCGCCCTCGTCACGACGGAAGCCGCCGGCCCCACGACCACCTGAGCCTGCGGGGCGCCCGCCACGGTCGTCACGGGCATACCCGCCCTGGCGTCGGTCGTCACGACCACCCCGCGAGTCGTCGCGCGAGTCACCGCCACGGTCCCGGTCGTCACGGGAGTAGCCGCCCTGGCGACGCTCGCCACCGGAGTAGCCACCGCGGTCACGGTCGTCGC
>DASSPC010000347.1:0-5129 GCA_035699865.1 Oryzihumus sp.
CCGAGGTAGACCTTGCCGCCCTCCCACTCGGCCTCGATGAGGTCGTCGGGCATGTGCCCGGGGGTGCCGCAGACGAAGAGCAGCATGAGGTCGGCCTCGACCTGCTCGCGGGAGACACCGAACTCGCGGGCCGCCTCCTCGATGTCGACGCCCTGACGGCGCAGCAGCCACGGCACCATCGTCAGCAGCCGGGACAGCCGGGTGGTCGCGGACTCCTGGGCGCTCATCGGCCCTCCCCCTCGTGCTCGGCCATCGCGCCCTTGAGCCGGCGGATGACCGCCTCCTGCAGGTCCGGTGGCTGCTCGACCACCACGTCGGGGCCGAAGCCGGCCAGCTCCTCGGCGAAGGTCTCGGCGTCGGTGAAGTCCACGTCGACCAGCGACCAGTGGTCGTCGACGTCGCCGATGGTGCGGGCCCGGCGGCGCAGCGAGTTGCCGGCGCCGGCCCGCACCCGCAGCACCGCAGGCTGCGGGTCGCGCTCGACGGCCATGGTCTGGATCATCGCGGTCGGCTCGTGGTCGGCCGGCACGTCGTAAGAGCCGGGCTGGCCGTCGGTGGCCACGCTGCCCTCGATGCGGCTGAGCCGGAACACCCGCGGCGCGTCGCGGTCGGTGTCGAAGCCGGTGACGTACCACCGGCCGTGCCACGAGGCCATCGCCCACGGCTGGAGGTGGCGGGTGCGCACGTCGCCGCTGCGGGCGGTGCGGTAGGTGAAGGTGACCGGCTGACGGCGCACGACCGCGTCCTTGATCGCGTCGAAGGCCGGCTCGGTGGTGCGCAGCCGCGGCTCGATGCCGATGAGCGAGGCGTCGTCGCGCTCCACCCCGGCCGCCTCGAGCTTGCGCAGCGCCTGCGCCGCGGGACCGGCCAGGCTGGCCTGTTGCCAGGCGCGGCTGGCCAGGCCGAGCACGGCCAGCTCGTCCGGGGCGAAGGCGATCTCCGGCAGGGCGTACTCGCGCCGGTCGATCCGGTAGCCGGGCTCGTCGTCGAACAGCGGGTCGACCGCCTCGGTGACCAGCGGGATGCCGAGGTCGCGCAGCTCGTCCTTGTCACGCTCGAACATCCGGTCGAAGGCCTCGACCGAGGCGGTCTCGCCGTACTGCGGGACGGCGCTGCGGATCCGGGCCTTGGTGAGCGGCATCCGGGTGTAGAGCAGGCAGATGACCAGGTTGAGCAGGCGCTCGGTCTTGGCCGCTGCGGCGGGCAGGGCTGCCACGGGTGCGTGCCTCCTGCGGTGAGTCGTCGTGTGCGTCGCGTGGGAGTCGTCGCTGATGCCCCTCAGGGGACGCTACCGGAGTGTCGCGGTCCGCGCGGTTAGTCTTTCCGATCGTGATCCACTGGCGCGCCGCAACCGTCCTGCAGGTCCGCTCCCGGTGGGCCGGGGCGGTGGAGTATGCCGTCCGGCTGGCGCCCGCAGGCGGTGTCGCCGCTCCGGAGGAGCCTGTGCGCGCCCTGGCCTACCCCGACCTCGTCGGGGAGGCGCAGCCCGGCGACACGGTGCTGCTCAACACCGGCGCGCTGCAGCGCGGCCTGGGCACCGGCGGGCTCGCGCTGGTCGTGGCCGTGCCCGACCGGCTGCCCGCCGACCCCCCGCCGGGCCCCGGCCACGTGGTCAAGGCGCGCTACACCCCGCTGCAGGCGATGGTGCTCGGCGTGGACGAGCAGGAGAGCCCGCACCACGAGGTGCTGCGCGAGGCCGACTCCGTCGACGGGCTGCCCGTGGTCGTCGCCGACCTGCACTCGGCCCTTCCGGCGGTCGTCGCCGGGCTGCGGGCCGAGCGGCCTGGAGTGCGGGTGGCCTACGTCATGACCGACGGCGGGGCGCTGCCCGTGGCGTTCTCCCGCACCGTGGCCGGGCTGCGCGAGGCCGGCTGGCTGGCGGCCGCCGTCACCGTGGGCCAGTCCTTCGGTGGTGACCTGGAGGCGGTCAACGTGCACACCGGCCTGCTCGCCGCGGCGCACGTGCTGCACGCCGACGTCGCGGTGGTCGCCCAGGGCCCGGGCAACCTGGGCACGGGCACCCGCTGGGGCTTCTCCGGCACCAGCGCCGGGGAGGCCGTCAACGCCGTGCACGCCCTCGGCGGACGGGCGGTCGCCTCGCTGCGCGTCTCGGAGGCCGACCCCCGCGAGCGGCACCGTGGGGTCTCCCACCACAGCCTCACGGCATACGGGCGGGTGGCGATGGCACCGGCCGACGTGCCCGTGCCGCGGCTGGAGGGGGCGTTCGGCACCGCGGTGCTGCGGCAGGCCCGTGAGCTCGCCCAGGGCTCGGGCGGGCGGCTCCGGCTGGTCGAGGTGGACGTGGACGGCCTCGACGCCGCCCTGGCGACCAGCCCGGTGCGGCTGTCGACGATGGGGCGGGGGCTGGACGCCGACCGGGCCTCGTTCGTGGCCGCCGCAGCGGCCGGGCGGCACGCCGCCACCCTGCTCTGAACTCAGGCCCCGCCGCCGCCCTGGGAGACTGCCGGTCCGGACACGGCGAAACCCGCGTTCCCGGCCCCGTGAGGGCCGGAAACGCGGGTTCGCGGGTGTTCGGTCGCAGGACCTGCCGTCAGCGGACGGCGACCAGGTCGACGACGAAGATCAGCGTCTCGCCGGGCTTGATCACGGCACCCGCGCCACGGTCGCCGTAGGCCTTGTGCGCGGGGATGACCAGCTTGCGGCGGCCACCCTCCTTCATGCCCACGATGCCCTCGTCCCAGCCGGCGATGACCTGGCCGACGCCGAGGCGGAAGTCCAGCGGCGCACCGCGGTTCCACGAGGCGTCGAACTCCTCGCCGGTGGAGTGCGCGACACCGACGTAGTGGGCGCTCACGGTGTTGCCCGGCTTGGCCTCGGCGCCGTCGCCGACGCTGATGTCCTCGATGACGAGGTCGGCGGGCGGGGTGTCGCCGGGGAACTCGATCTCCGGCTTGGTGGTGCTGGGGTCGAAGCCCATGGTGGTCACGCCTTTCGGTCGGAGGTGGTCAGCTGGCGTCGAGCAGGTCGATGACGAAGACCAGGGTGTCGGTGCCCTTGATCCCGGCGCTCGGCTGGCCCTTGGCGCCGTAGCCGTCGGCCGGCGGGATGACCATGAGCAGGCGGCTGCCGACACGCTGGCCGACGATGTGCTTGTCCCAGGCGGGGATGAGCTGGCCGACGCCGATGGGGAACTCGGCGTAGCCCTCCTTGGTCTTGGCCGAGCTGTCGAACATCACGCCGTTGCGGTAGATGACGCCCGTGTAGCTGAACCGCACCAGCTGGCCGGCCTTGATGACGTTGCCGTTGCCCTGGATGAGCGGCTGGACGACGGTCGTCTTCGGCGGGGCGGACTTGGGGACGGTGATCTTCGCGGCCTCGTGGTTGTCCTTGCCCATCACGACGGTCGGCAGGCCGGCCTTGGGCTTGACCGCGGTGCCGGTGGCCTGCGTGAGCGGCTTGCCGGCGGCGGTGATGTCGACGAGGAACAGCATCGTGTCGTTGGCGCCGATGCCGATCTGGGGGTTGCCGTTGGTGGCGAACCCGTCGGCCGGCGGGATCGCGACGAGCACGCGGGAGCCGACCTTCTGGCCCAGCAGGCCCTTGGACAGGCCGGTCAGCAGCTTGCCGGAGGACAGGTCCATGCGGGCCGGCGCCTTGCCGAAGCTGCTGTCGAGCTGCTTGCCGTCCTTGCCGTTGACCAGCAGGTAGTTGGTGGTGAGCGCCTCGTCCTTGGTCACCGCCGGCCCGCTGCCGGGCTTGACCACCTTGGTCACGGTCTTCTTCACCGTGAGCGGCTTGGTCTTGAGCGTGAGGGTCGGCGCCTTGGCGTCACCGCCGACGGTGACCGAGTCGAGCACCTTGGCCTCGGCGTCGGCGGGCTTGTTGGAGGAGCCGCAGGCCCCCACGAGCAGGAGCAACGGGACCGCAGCAGCAGCCACGAGCTTGTGACGGTTCAGACGCACGCGAAAACCTTCGGTCGGCAGGGGTGGGATTCGCGTTCACCATAACGCCCCCGACTCCGAAGGCCGACCGGGCCGTGGCGCGAGGCGCCTCACATGCTCTCGATCAGGCGCTCCACGCGGGCGTCGACCGCGGCGAAGGGGTCCTTGCACAGCACGGTGCGCTGGGCCTGGTCGTTGAGCTTGAGGTGCACCCAGTCGACGGTGAAGTCGCGCCGGTGCTCCTGGGCGGCGCGGATGAAGTCGCCGCGCAGCTTGGCCCGGGTGGTCTGCGGCGGGCGGTTCTTGGCCTCGAAGATCTCCACGTCGGAGCACACGCGCGCCGCCCGGCCGTGCCGTTGCAGCAGGTAGAACAGTCCGCGCTGGCGGTTGATGTCGTGGTAGGCCAGGTCGAGCTGGGCCACCCGGGGGCTGGCCATCGGCAGGTCGTGCTTGGCCGCGTAGCGCTGGATCATCTGGTACTTGATCACCCAGTCGATCTCGGTCTCGACGGCCTCGAGGTTGCCGGTCTGCACGGCGGTGAGGGTGCGCTCCCACAGGTCCAGGACGCTCTTGTGCGTCGGGTCGTCCAGGCCCTCGCGGTCGGCGAACGCCAGCGCCCGCTCGTAGTACTCGCCCTGGATCTGCAGCGCTGACAGCTCCCGGCCGTTGGCCAGGCGCACCGTGCGGGTGCCGGTCATGTCGTGGCTGATCTCGCGGATGGCGCGGATCGGGTTCTCCAGGGAGAGGTCACGCATGACCACCCCGGCCTCGATCATGCGCAGCACCAGGTCGGCCGAGCCGACCTTGAGCATGGTCGTGGTCTCGCTCATGTTGGAGTCGCCCACGATGACGTGCAGCCGGCGGAACTTCTCGGCGTCGGCGTGCGGCTCGTCACGGGTGTTGATGATCGGTCGGGACCGGGTCGTGGCGCTGGAGACGCCCTCCCAGATGTGGTCGGCGCGCTGGCTGACGCAGTAGGTCGCGCCACGGGAGGTCGTGGTGACCTTGCCGGCGCCGCAGGTGATCTGCCGGCTGACGAGGAACGGGATGAGCACGTCGGACAGCTTCTGGAACTCCCCGTGCCGCCCGACGAGGTAGTTCTCGTGGCAGCCGTAGGAGTTGCCGGCCGAGTCGGTGTTGTTCTTGAAGACGTAGATCTCCCCGGCGATGCCCTCGTCGGTGATCCGCTGCTGGGCGTCGGCGACCAGGCCCTCGACGATCCGCTCC
>DASSPC010000348.1:0-3657 GCA_035699865.1 Oryzihumus sp.
CGACGGCCGTGCGCTGGACTGGATGCTCAGCGTCGACAACCCCGACCAGAAGGCGATCGCGGACTCGGTGACCGCCTGGCTGAGCGCGAACAACGGCGCGATGGCCCGGCGCTTCGGGATCCAGTACATCATCTGGAACAAACACATGTGGCGCGAGTACGACCCCGGCCGCGGCTGGGCGGCGTACAGCGGCAGCGACCCGCACACCAGCCACGTCCACTTCAGCTTCACCTGGGACGGCGCCATGAAGCGCACCTCCTGGTGGACCGGCACGCCGGTGACCGTGCCCGACGTGGGCCCGTGCCGGGTCTACGCGGGGGCGTACGCCCCGATCTACACCGGCCGCAACACCACGCCCTGCCCGGTGAGCCTTCCTGCCGCGCCGACCTCGGTGCACGCCGTCGCCGTCCAGGGCCAGAGCAGTCCGGACATCGCCCTGGCCCAGAAGCTGCTCGGGATCCCGGCCGACGGGCAGTTCGGCGGTGGGACCCGCGCCGCCGTGCTGGACTGGCAGCGCAGGAACGGGGTCCCGGTCACCGGCGTCCTCGACAAGGCGACCTGGGCCCGGCTCGCCCCCGGTGCGCCCGTCGCGACCACGCCCACCCCGGCGCCCACGACCCCGACGAGCTACCCGACCTTCCGTCAGGGCCAGAGCAGCCCGACCATCGCCATCGCCCAGCGCGCCCTCGGCGTCACCGCGGACGGGGCGTTCGGGCCGATCACCTTCACGGCGCTCGTGACGTGGCAGACCAGCCACGGGGTGCCGGTCACCGGCGTCCTGGACGCCGCGACGTGGGCCAGGCTGGTGCCGGCCGCCGGCTCGGTCACGCCCGCACCGCAGCCGACCCCGGCACCGCAGCCGGCCCCTGCGCCCGCTCCCAAGCCCGCCACCGGCGGCAGCAGCCAGGCGGCGTCGGGCTACCCCAGCATCCCGGCACCCACCAGCGCCGCGGGACGGACCGGCTACACGGCATACAAGGCGACCGTGCTGCACCAGGGCTCGGCCGGGGCGGCGGTGAAGGTGCTCCAGCGCGCGCTCGGCGGGCTGAGCGCCGACGGCGCGTTCGGCCCCCGGACCGCGGCCGTCCTCAAGGCCTGGCAGAAGGCACACCACCTCCCGGTGACCGGCACGACGACCCGGGCGACCTGGGACGCGCTCGAGCGGCGTGACTTCCCGCTCGTGCAGTGGTGGAACACGGTGCTGCGCAACGGTTCCAGCGGTCCGGCGGTCGTCGCGCTGCAGCGCGCCCTGGGCATCTCCGCCGACGGGAAGTTCGGTCCGGCGACGGAGCGGGCTGTGAAGGAGGCCCAGGGACGGGCTAACCTCGCCCGAACAGGCGTTGTGGCGACCCTCACATGGCGGGCGATCGAGACCCGGATGCACCGGTAGGGCAGCCCGCGCGCGGCACCACCCAGCAGGAGCACCACCCCCGCATGTCACGCACCAACGGCGCCCCCACCCGCCGGTCCACCCGTCACCGCCAACGCAGCCCCCGCACCCTGAAGGTCCTCGCCGGGGCAGTCCCCGTCGTCCTCGTCGGTGCCGGCCTCGCCCTGGTCGCCGTCAACGGAGGCGTCAAGGCCACCCTCGACGCCTCCGCGGCGACCTGCGCCGACCCCACCCACGTCTCGGTCAGCACCACGCGGGAGTTCCTCCCGGTGCTGCGCAAGGTCGCCGCCGGCGTGGAGGAGGCCGCCGGCGACCGAGAGGGCTGCCCGGCCTTCGAGGTCACCGCGGCCGCCCCCGCCGCCTCCCTGTCCCAGGTCACCGGCGGCGGTCCGGACGCCCCCGACGTGTGGGTCCCCGACTCCTCGGTGTGGGTGCAGCGCGCCAACGCCCAGCTCGGTGGGGACTCCCTGCCCCAGCCCGTCACCGTTGCCCAGAGCCCCCTCGTCGTCGCCGTGCCGCAGGCCCGGGCCGCCCGCTACGCCGGGGCGGGGGTGCCCTCGTGGGCGCAGCTGCTCGGCGGCACGGTCCCGGCCCGGATGAGCGACCCCGGCGCGTCCACCGCCGGGCTGATCGCCCTCACCACCGTGCGCTCGGCCCTGGGCAGCTCACCGGAGGTGCAGCAGGAGATCGGCGGCGCCATGATCAAGCTCTCCCGCACCGCGGCCAAGAGCACCGACGACCTGTTCGCGGCCGCCGCCGCGCAGGGCGCCGGCGCCCCCGGGTTCCCGGCCAGCGAGCAGCAGGTGCTGCGCTACGACGCCGGCCACCCCGAGGCGCTGCTGGCGCCGGTGGTCCCGACCCCGGGCACCGGCCGGCTCGACTACCCGTTCGTCACGGTCGGCCAGCCCAAGCCGGCGGTGGCCAGGGCCGTGCTGGCGCTGCGCAACGCCCTGACGTCCGAGAGCGGCCAGCGCGCCGTGCAGGCGGCGGGCTTCCGCACCGCCGACGGCCACGGCGGCCCGACGCCGACGCCGGGGGTGTCCAACCCCGACGTGCAGCTGCTGCCCGAGCCGTCGCTGAAGGACGTCGACGCCGCGCTGCAGACGTGGAGCGCGGTCTCCACCGAGATGCGGATGCTGGCCGTCATCGACGTCTCGGGCTCGATGACCGAGCAGTTCGGCGGCCTCACCCGGATGGCCGTCGCCCAGGGCGCCACGGACACCGCGCTGCGGTTCTTCCCGCCGCGCTCGCAGGTCGGCCTGTGGGTGTTCTCCACCGACAAGGACGGTCCGGGCAAGGACTGGAAGCAGCTCGTGCCCCTCGGCCAGCTCGACCAGACGGTGGGTGGCGTCAACCAGCGCGAGGCGCTGCTCAAGGCCAACGCCGGGATCAGCTCGTACATCGGTGGCAACACCGGCCTGTACGACACGATCCTGGCCGCCTACGAGCGGGTGAAGCAGAACTGGGACCCCAGCCGGATCAACTCCGTCGTGCTGCTCACCGACGGCCAGAACGACGACACCCAGGGCCTGGACCTCGACCAGCTCATGGCCAAGCTCAAGGCCGAGGCCGACCCGACCAAGCCGGTGCCGGTCATCACGATCGGCATGGGCCCCGGGGTGGACGCCTCGGTGCTGGACCAGATCTCGCGAGCGACCGGTGGCAAGTCCTACCTGGCCCAGAAGCCCGACGACATCCGCAAGGTCTTCGTCGAGGCGCTGCTGCAGCGCAGCTGCCGGCCCAACTGCTGACCCCGGTCAGCGCGGGTCGAGCGTGACCCCCTCGGCCGCGACCCGGCCCGGCATCCGTGCCGGGTCGGGCTCGCGGACGACCACCACCGAGCCGTCGACCGCCCAGGCGGCCAGCGCGGTGCGCAGCACCGAGGCCAGGTCGCCGGTGGCCAGCACCCGGGCGCCGGCCGGCCACCCCGGGGAGGGGACCACCGCGTCGTATGCCGTGTGCTCGCCTCCGGCGACCAGGGCCGGGTCCTGGGGTGCGGGGGCGTCCCACGGGCTGAACGCGTCGGCATATGTCGCGAGCTCGCGGGCCTCGTCCATGGCGCCTGAGGGCAGGGGGTTGGGGTGCGAGCGGGCGAGCGCGGCCAGGGTGACCACGACCGCCTCGCGACCGGCGGGCACGTGCGCCGGGTCGTCGGTGACGGTCAGGTCGGCGTCGTCGGTGCCGTCGAGGTCGAGCGTCGCGCCGACGGACCAGACGGCCAGGGCCCAGTACAGGGCGCGCCAGTGACCGGGCAGGTCCAGGGCGAC